>SLFV01000040.1 GCA_007124075.1 Roseimaritima sp. | reverse complement strand
TTGACGAACTGGAACGCTCGCTGTTGCATGCCATCGGCAGGTTGCAGGTTCAATTCATCGCTAAAATCCTGGCCGGTGGCAGCTTCCAGGCGAACTTGTCCCCGGGCCTTCAAGTCTGCTGGCTGCGGACGACACAGAATCCCAAACCATTTGTTCGCGTAGCTGACCTGGATGGCGTGCAGACCATAGGTGTTGAGCCGCTGAAACAGTGCATCATTGTGCCCCATCAACCAAATTACCAATTTACCCGCGGAATCCACGCGAGTGTCAACCGAAGCGTTCTGGACGTCTTGCGGTCGCCCGTCCTGTTGGAAAACAAAGTTGATTTCTGGGTATTCTTTGGTCCGCGGATCCAGTTCACTGGCGCGGGCTTGAAGCTTGTAACGCTGCTGCTGGGGCGACTGGGCGGCGCCCTCCTGCACCACCGGTCCTGACGCAAGCAATACCCAAAACAATACCCAAAACACAGGAAACGGCGAGTTCAATACGGGGGGGCTAACAAAATGTGCACGCATGTGGGCCTCGTGGGAAAAAGCAAAGGAGTCATCATCAACGGTCAGGATCACCACCCCAACACCGCAGGCGAAAATGCCTGCGGATTAAACCGTGGGAGCTTCGGCGGCCAAGCGTTCCAATTCATCGCGTCCGACCCGACTGCAGAACCCCCCCAAGGTTTCGCCCTCCCGACGATGGGTTTTGAATGCCGAGCAGACGGCAACGATTTCGCCAACGACATCATCTGCCGCAACCTTCTCCTTGTACAGATAATTCAGCCGTTTGCCCAGTAAAGCGCCGCCCATAAACAATCGATAGCGGCCAACGGTTTGGCCGACCAAGCCAATGTCGGCGTTGTAGGGTCGCGCACAGCCATTGGGGCAGCCTGTCATGCGAATCGTAAACGCCTCTTGATTCAGGCCTAGCTTTGCCAGTGGAGCCTCCAGGCGGTCGATGATTCCCGGCAAGGCCCGTTCACTTTCAGTGACGGCAAGACCGCACGTCGGTAAACCGACGCAAGCGATTGACCAACGCCGAACCGTACTGGTATCCTCCGTCAAGCGGATACCATGGTCCCGCAAAACCTGTAACAATCCCTCTCGATCCTCGGGCTTGATGTCGCAGAAGATAATACTTTGATGCGATGTCAGACGCATCGGCATGTCCCACCGCAGCGCGATGGCTCGAAATGCGGCCTTCAGTTTGACGTGATCATTGTCATACAGCCTGCCGTTTTCGACGTTCAACCCGTAGGACCAAAGACCATCGCCCTGTTCCTGCCAGCCCATATGATCGTCAAAACCATACACATCATCTGCGGTGCAATCGGGCAGCGATGCCCCAAAGTATTCCTCGACTTTCTGGCGAAACTTCCCAATCCCCCAATTGGCGATCAAGTACTTCATTCGAGCAACCTTGCGGTCAGTACGATTGCCGAAGTCACGTTGCACCATGATGACCGCTTTGGCCACATCGACCACCTGGTCGGGTTTCGCAAAAGCCATCCGTTTTGCTAGCGCTGGGAAGGTCTTGTCGGCCGAAGGTGTCATCCCCATGCCACCACCAACCAGGACGTTGTAGCCAATGACTTGGTTGTCGCGGACGACCGCCAAAAACCCAAGATCTTGCGTATAAATATCAATGCAATTGTCCTCGGGCAGCGCGATCCCGATCTTGAACTTCCGCGGCAGGTAATGGGGCCCGTACAGCGGTTCGCTTTCTTGCTTCGGCTCCTGCCCACCAGCGGCCAAGGATTTCTCCCCGGTATCGGGATCAATAACCCACAGTTCGTAGTACGCACCCGTTTGCGGTGCCAAGGCAATTGTCAGTTCCTGCGCCAAATCCTGAAGCACTTGATGAACCGTCCCTACACGCTTTGCTGGGCAGCACATGATGTTTCGATTAACGTCGCCGCAAGCGGCCAGGGTGGAAAGTTGAATCTCGTTGATTCGCCGGATGGTCGCGCGCAGATCTTTCTTCAAAACCCCGTGCAGTTGAAAGGTTTGTCGCGTCGTAATCTTCAGTGTGGAGTTGCCCAGCAAGTCACAAAGATCTAGGAAAGCGACCAACTGCGCGGCCGTAATTCCGCCACCGGGGATGCGGCAACGTACCATGCACGAATAGGCCTTCTCCTTGCCCTGCTTGGCAAGTCCCTTGCGGAGGTCGCGATCGTCCTGCTGGTAGGTGCCGTGAAACTTCAGCAACTGCGTGGTGTCTTTGTGAAAACTGGATTTCTCACTGGAAAGTTCATCATGGATCGTACCCCGCAGGTATTGACTTTCGTCCTTGATCTTTTCCACGCCCGACAGTTCGGGAGCATCACTAGCCATTTATCTAAAACCTATGTATACGGATTCTTTAAAAACATGGATTGAGGAAACCGCCGCATCGCGGTACACCAGGTAGCGGACTTTGCGGGTTTGCCCGGCACTATTTCATCACGCCTCCCCTGACATCAACCACGACGGAGCGTGCATCTTCCCTCGAACCCAACTATACCGACGTTGACGGATAATGACTACGCCAGGTCTGACGCGGTCTGAATGATCACCCTTCCTGTACTGTTTCCTGCCAGCATCCTTCCCACCGCTTCGTGGATCCGTTCCAGAGGGACAACTTGCAGTCCGGGCTGCAAGCGATCCGCGATCATCGCTTGGACTTCGGGGGAAAACAATGCGTCCCAAATCGCGTCCCGAGGACCGCGGGGGCAGCGCGCCGAATCGATCCCGATCAACCGGAGGCCTCGCAGGATAAACGGAAAAACCGTCGTGTGAAGTTCGGTCCCGGCTACGTTTCCACAGGTCGCCACGCAGCCGCGATGTTGAACCTGCTTCAGCACGTTCGCCAGCACCTCGCCACCAACCGTATCTACAGCACCGGCCCATGCGGCGCGCAACAAAGGCTTGGCAGCATCGGCTTGACCTGGACAAATTGCTTCGCGACCCATCACTCGGACGGCACCGCAGCGACGCAGCCACTGCTGCTGGTCGGGCTTACCCGTAATCGCAACGACGCGATAACCCGCAGCCGACAGTAAAATCACCGCCAGGCAACCGACGCCCCCGCTCGCGCCGGTGACCAAGATCTCCCCACTGTCAGGAGAAACCTCCTGACTCCGGATCGCATCGATACACTGCGCTGCGGTGAACCCGGCAGTCCCCAGCGTCATAACATCGGGGAAGCCAATCGTCTTGGGCAATCGACAAACCCAATCGGCGGGAACACGAACCCAGGGAGACCAGCCGCCCCACGCCGGTGCGCCGAAATCGTAACCGGTCACAAAGACGCGGTCACCGGGCTGGAAGGCGGCATCATCACTGGCAGCCACCACGCCAGCGACATCGATTCCAGGGACATGAGGCAGGCTGCCGACAACCCCGCGATGCCCGGACGCAGCGAGCGCGTCTTTGTAGTTCAATGATGAATAGCAGGTTTTCAGCACAACCGAACCGGAGGGCCAGCCATCGATCGAAACCTTACGCATGGCGTGCCGACCGTCTTGATCAACTTGCCAAGCACGAAACGATGCGGGGGGAACAGTCATCAGGGACGCGAGCAACCAAGTCGGCAGATCGGAATAAAATGAAGAAGGCCCAGCGGTGCAACTCGCCAGACCTTCAAGAAAATGATCGCGGTGATCCGATTCAAAACGGCGGCTGACGGTTACGCCATGTCTTTTAAGTTCTTTAACGGACGGATCAGCAATTTCTTGCTGGCCGGTTTGGGGTCCAACCAGATTTCCTCTCCGGTTGCCGGGTTTCGGCCTTTTCGCTTCGGTTTGGCCTCGACGTCCTTCAGGGTGATCTTGCAAAGTCCTGGGATCGTAAATTGCTTTGCGTCCTGCAGCGAAGTACCGATCTCCTCGGACAACGCATCCAGCAGCCCACCGACATCTTTCTTCGTCAGACCGGTCCGTTCGGCCAGGTTAGCAACGATCTGTGTCTTGGTTAAGGGTTTTGCGGGAGTCTTCGCCATGGTTTGTTCGACCTTTTGTCAATGCGTGAAAGAAACGAGTTAATTCGTAAGAGAAACGGATTGGAGTTTGCGAAAAGCGCCACCTGTCTGGCAAGATTTAATGACGTTGCAAGCGAATTGGCAACGGGGGAGGTCACAAAAAACAAGTGTTTTCCAATGTTTTTTGATACTTTGTCTTCCGCAGATCGCGTTTGGGCAAGCAGCCAGGCATGCGGCCTAGGCAGGGTAACACATCGTTAAAGACCCGCATCTTTACCTTAAAGGCGACAAACGAGGCGTCTAATGGCAAGGAATCCTTCAAAGCAGGACAGGTTCGATGGTTGTTTTACGCGTCCAACATCCCGTCTCGCCCCCACAAACGCTACGGCTAGACCTTGGGCGGTCGCTCTTTTAGATTAAGCAGCTACGCATCAGCGGACGGTGTTTTCTTACGTTCTCACGGCGCAGACGGTCGCTCCCTGTTGGTCACCGCCGGATCCGTGAACCCGCCTTCCCCGGCATTAAGCCTGGTTTCATGACGTCGTTGCCTGAATCTGTTCGAGACAAACTCACTCAGGTTGTCGGCTACCTGAATTTTTCATCGGGTGCCCACGACCCGCAGACGTTACGTCATCTGAACGAACTGCATACGCTGGCCGCGGCTGGCAAACCGCTGGCGGGTAAGCCGCCGTGGTTTGATGTGAAGCAGTGGTTGCTGGATGCGTTGCAGCACTGCGCCGGGTCTTCGGCGGCATTTGCCGATGTCTCTCAGGCCCAACGTGCGATCGAGATAATTTTCAGTCTCTTGCCACCGGCTTACCTGGATTTTCACAAGGACCTGTTATTCCACCAAGAACCCGAACTGCTTTTTAACGGTTTGTTTGTGGGGCGATGCACGGAAGTGGTGCTGCGACTACTGAAAGCATCGGAGGAGGATGCCGATGTGGTTCAGTTAGCGATTGAAACGCTGAATGATTTCGTTGGCTACCGCCCCATTCCGCAGCTTGACAACCGGCACTGCGAACCCTATCCCAACGAGTGGGTAGCCCCGATTCCGGTGTATTTCAAAGATGTCGGTTTTGGCTCGGGGTGTTACCGCCGCTTGTTCCAGCAGTCTTTAGAAGTCCTGCAGTTGTGTGACCCGGAAATCCTGCGGGCCGGGCACTTTGAACTGGAACGTCTGCAGGAACTGGCAGTTGACCCGCGGGCGTACGACTTTGACCATCCCGTAAACAAGCGTCCGAATTATCAGTTTGGGCAGTGGGATCCCCATGCGATCGATGCCGAGGGGTTCTATCGTCGATTCGTGGTCCAGCAGGTCACGATTGACGCCCTGCTGTCACGTTTGGGGGACCAGCAGTCTGGTCTTCCCCGCGACGAGATTCATTTTGAAGCCGCAGCCGTTTTGGCTGGGACCATGTTGATGGGGGCGGCGGTTTCTGGCTGGGGTCCCGGGGCTTACAGCAGCGAGGTGACGCTTTCCAGCTTGATCGGTCCCATCGCGCGAATTCGCGATGCGTTTTACGAGGACCTGTTAGGAAAAGTCCCGGGGGTTCACGGGGAGCGATTGCGGCAGGAGCAGCGACTGCGGCAGCAACCCTTTGGGGCGGCCCGACAACACCTCAATGCGGCGTTGGCCAGTCAACGAGCTGGGCAGCAACAGCACGCGCACCTGGCGAGACTGTACGCGCGAATGGGATACACCGATGCTGCCAGCGACGAAGCCGATTTGGTCAATGCTCCGTCGGCTCGGATTATGTGCCGGATCGATTGTTTGTTGATGGAAGGGACAACCTCGCTGCGGCGTGGCGATTTGGAACTGGCCGCCCGGATGCCACGTCAGATTGTGCAGTGGATCAAACGCGGGATCGTCTGCGGAGCCTTCATTGATCCCTGGGACATCCTAGGATTCGCAGGCAATTTTGCACGCTTTCACTGTTCGGAAAGTGCGGTTCACGACCACAGGACCGATGAGATCGTGCAACTGACGGATTATCTTTTCGGTTATATGGCGCGTGTCTGGAGCGAAGCCGCCGCCCGCGATGATCGTGAACACTATGAACAGCTACACCAAATCTACAGAGACACCTCGCTGTGGTGGCGACAATACGCAGCGCACACGATCGCGGACCTTAACGCGACCGATCCGTTGGAATCGTACCAGTCGGCTGAATTGGTGGCCAAGGCGTTGCGGGTTTGGCACCGAGGGGGTGCGGAAACCGGAGACGTCAGCTTCTGGGCACAGCATGCGGAGATGTTCGATTCTCCACGCGCCTACGCGTTAGTTATCGACGCCCTTCTGGAGCGAGGCGACTTCGTCGCCTCGCGCGCCTTGCTGGTCCATTGGCTGGCTAATGTAGACGCGATCGGCTTGCGGCGTGGCAACAGTTCCTGGCCACGGCTGGCCCAGCGTTGGCTGTACCGACTGATTCGGCGCTGCCGTCAAACCGAAGACGTGGCAACGACGGCGGGAGCAACGCCTGGTGTCTGTGCCGCACCTGACCAAGCCTGGACGCTCGCTCAGCGTTTTTTCGATCAGGTGGAAGCCAACGCCGACTCGCTTTGGGAGGTCCCCACGTTTGTCTCCGCTGGCCCTGTGAAGGAGCGTGATTGGGACAGTTGGCTGGCGGACCTGGAGCGGGAAGATGGCCCCAGGGATGGCGACGCCCAGGAATCCGGGAAAGATGACGGCCTGCAGGTAGATGAGGATGGGGATGCGGCCGACGAAGGCTTGTTTGACGCGGCCTACGAGGGGATAACCTTTCGGGATAGCACTGACGATGGCGTGGAAGGTTCCGTCTTTGACCCCGGGGGTGCCAAGCAGGAGGAAGAACAAGATTCGTTGGAGGCGGAATCACGACGGTTGATCGAACATTTGGAATTCCATGCCGCGCTGGCTCGGATGTGGATCATGGCCGCGGATATGGGGCCGGAGGCGCAAACAGAAGCCAGCGCCTCAGGTACCGACCACCTGGCCGCCCAGCGGCAAGCCAAGCTGCAGGAATGGGCGCAGCAAACCGCTGCCAACCGCCGGCAACTGCTGAACCTTTTGGAATCGGTGCGAGCGTTTCGCGTTTCGCCAACCGGGACCGATACTGTGGCATTGGCCCGCTATGACCGCAGCCGAGTCACCCGCGATGCGCTGCTGGAACGAATCATTGCAACGGTGGTACAGGTCAGCGATGCACGACGATTGCTGCTGGGGGTCCTCCTGGCCGAAACGACCGCCCAGCACAAACACGAACACGAACACGAACACGAACAGACGCCCGGCCAAACGCGGGCGGATGCGCAGCCGACCGTGACCCCGAAGATCCATTTCTTAGAGCCCGCGTTGCTGGCCGGGTTGGGTGAAGACGATCACCTGGCCATCGAATTGTTTGCCAGCTTGCTGGTGGGTGACCAAGCCGCCGTACGAGAGAAATTCCCGATCCTCTTGGCGGCGATCAGAAGCAAAAGCCTGCTGTACATGCCGTTGGTTCGCGGCGGTGATCCGGCGAAGATCTTTGTCGCTCGATTGCGTCAGCGTGTGTTGACGCACCTGCTGCGATGGCTGCCAAACTGCGGATTGGTGTTTGAATCTTGCCAGTTACTGGAAGCCGCCCGAATGATGGAGCAGCAAAATCCCATCGGCTCCGGTGCGGTGACGGAGTTTGACGGGTTATTCAAAATTGGATTCTCCGCGCTGGTTCGCGCGGCAACTCGGGCGGCGCGTATGCAACCGGTTTCCGCGTCACGCTCCGCGGAGGACCAGGAGGAAACCACCTCGCAGTTGATCGGTGTGCTGGAGTCGCTGACGGAAACTTTGATGATCAGTTGGCTGAAGCACAGTCAGTCGTTGCGACTATCCTCACTGGAGGCGGTTGAGGCTCCACCGAACTGGGACAGCTTGGTGACCTTTGTGAAGATGTACGGGGAACCTCTGTTCCGTCAAACCAATCTGACACTGGGGCACATTCGTGCGATCCTGCATCAGGGGGTTGGTCATTGGCTGGATGATTTAAAGGAGGACCCCGGTCACCTGGAGGAGTCTCGTTTGGTTTCCGACCTCCGCGACGGGGCCGATCCCGAACCCCTTTGCCGGATGCTGAGCGTCGTGTTTGAGGCCATTTTGGATTACCACGTGGAGTTCATGGATTACACCAGTACCACGACGCAAAGTGACCGTGGCGATTTACTTTACATGTTCCTGGATTTTTTGCGTTTGCGAGTCCGCTATGACAGGATTGCGTGGAAACTGCGTCCGGTCATGTGGGCACATGAAATCCTGGTTTCCGATGGGTTTGACGCGGCGGCGATGTTGTGGCGACAGTCATTGACCGAACGAATCGGTGGTGAAGCGGAAAGGTTCGTGAAGCAACTGCGCCTGCTGCAGCAGCGGTATTCGATGCGAATGCCGTCAGTGGCCGACCGCATTCAGGAGCGTTTCGTTCAATCAATGACCGTTGATCGCATGCGCGCGCTGATCGGCCCCGCAATCATCAAAGCCAGGCAGGGGCAGGCCAGCAGCGAGTTTGAATTGCTGCAGTCGGAAGCGAATCGGCTGACCGCCCATCCGGCGGGGGCAGGATTGGATCTGCCGCAGTGGCTGGGCAGTATCGAGCAGGAAGTCGAAGAGGTGATGAACCGTCAAGAAGGCATGGAAAACGCCCCCGACGCTTTGTTAACGATTCCGCAGTCCAGGACGACGCTGAATCAGTTAGCCGAGCAGTTGGGCAACATTCTGAAACAAGGCCGACGCTTGCCATACATGCGTTGACCGCAGGTGGGCTGGGACAGATTCATTTTTGGGTCATTGAATTTTCCAGAGCCCCTCTAGTTAGGGGGATTCTGGCGATCCCCACTACGGATCAACCCTCTATTTTTAGCAATGAGACCCCGCACGCTATGGAGTGACGGACACCAGTTCCTGATGGACCCCGTCGATGTGCATTGCATCAACTTGGTCCAACTCCTCCGCATACCCGACCATCAACGCCAGATCAGCAAGGCGATTGATTCGCCGCGGAATCCCTCCACCGCGAATGTGCAACATCTCGATCGCCTCGGGAGTAAAAATCGTGTCGGCTTCGGCCCCCGCAACTCCCACCCGGTGCTGAATGTAAGCCGCAGTTTGCGCGGCATTGAGTCGCGACAATACGCACTTCACGCTGATCCGCTCGTCCAGTGCATGATTCCGCTCGATTAGGCTTAGCAGCGTCGCGTGACCTACCAAGACCAGCGTCAATGCTGCTTCGGCTTCGGTTTGCTGACGCTGGAGATTCAGCAGTAACCGTAACGTTTCCAGCGAATCGGGGCGGGTTAACAACTGGGCTTCGTCCACGATTAGTACCGCGTGATGGCCCGCCTGCAAGTTATTGCAGAAGAAGCGATCCAGTCGCTTCAGTGCGGTCCGCGCCGTTTCGTCGTTTGTGCCCGGCGATCCAACCAGTTCGTCGGCAGTGTATCCCAGCAGTTGCTCGCTGGGCAACTGCGGAAAGGTGATCTTGGCGATCGGCGAGAACGTCTCGGGTAACTGTTCGGCCAACGCATCGACCAGCAAGGATTTTCCCATTCCGCTGTCACCACAGAGGACAACCGCCGCACGTCGATTCTCGACCGCATACCGCATTTTCAGCAACGCGGTTTGATGGACCTCCGCTGGATAATAAAACGCGGGGTCGCTCCAGTTTTCGAATGGACGTCGCGACAAATTCCAGTGGCTTTCGTACATCAACGCAGCTCCGCGGCAGGGATAGATAAGTGGTCCAAAATCATAACACGATTCGCGTTTCGGTCCGGCATGGCAGGCGTCGCAGGTTGGTTCCGTGGTGGGACGCTGGTCATGTCGTGACAAAATTGTCGGCGATACCGACTTGCTGGATCCCCAGGTTCTCCAAATCCTCAACCGCCTGCTCCAGGGCAATGCGATCAAACGACCGCATGTCACGGACCAGAATTGCGGACTGGAAAGTATCCGCCGGCAGTGCCGTAACCTGTTCAGGGCCATCGACGATCAGGAGATCGAAATGATTCCGCAATTGTCCCAGCATCCGTTGCAATTCGTCGGCCGATCCACGGGAGCCGGGATGATCAGCCAGCAGCGGGAACAGGGTTACATTGTCGGCAATGCTGTGAATCGCGGTTTCGGTAATCGCGACGCCTCCTCGCACCGCTTCGGGCCAACCAAACTCAATTTCCAATTGCAGGTCATCAACCAAGCTGGGTGTGCCAAAGTCCGCGTCGATTAAAGCCACACGCACCCCGGCAGAGGCTCCGGCTAATGCCAGCCCAAGTGCCACGGTTGATCGTCCCGCGTTGGGATGCGCGCTAACGACCACCAAACGCTGCAAGCCCTCCTGAGCGATTTTCGCCAACGGGATGCCACCACTGGAAAGCAAGCCTCCCCGGGTCAGCAGTTCCTCCACCACTCGTGGAACCTCGAATTGGTCCACCTCCCAGGCCGCCTCGAAGGGTGCAGGACCCGTCTCCACGGAACCGCCCACTATCGCCGCGGTGACGGATGCGTCCGCTACCGGTGCGGCGATTGGCGAGGATTCGGGTGGCGTCATCTCAGCGACGCGCGAAGGCGGCTGGTCAACACGGTCGGGCACGGCTTGCGGTGTGACAGTCCTTCCCTGCGGGGCATGTGCGACCGAAGCTTCAGGCGTGTCAGCCACCGGGTCCTCGCCCGAGGAAGTTTCGTGCGCTTTGGGTTGAGCGATCGTCTCCGGCACATCGACATGTTCCTTCCCCTCTACCGGGAGAATGACCTCCTCCGGCCTCGGAAGCGTTGCACCGACGTGCGGTTCGGGGTCCTGATCGCAGTGGTCGTGCGTCACGGTGATGGCCGCAAAGGCGTCCAAAGTCAAGCGTCGTCCCGAAGCCGGATATCCCTTTTTCGGGGCATCAGGTGCAACTGGTTGTCGTGCAACCTCAGCACCCTCCCGATCGACACGAAACCTATTGATCTGAGGGCGGGGAACAGAGTCCTGGTGAGCCAGTGAATCCGACAAGTGCGAACCCTGATCGTTACCGCGAGGATCGGCAGCGACGCTTGATTCCGGCGGGACGGGGGGAGACCGATAGACTCGGACACGTCCGATGTGCGGTCGTGGGACCGACTGCGGCGCGTCGACTCGCATGGCGGCGTCGAACATCGCATCGACGCAGATCGAATAGCTTCCAAGTGCTGCGGGCTGGCCGTCGGCTGGAGGGGCATTCGTCGTTTTGTCCGCAGATCGGTCCCTGGCAAACGCCTTGGCGAACGCTTCGTCAATTTTGCTCATCGGTCACGTTTTCGCATATGGTGATGATTCGATACCCTTTCCGAATCGATCCTGGAAGCTGTTCGGAAAGACGATAAAAGTCAACGCAGTGAATTCCTTTTCAGGGAAGCCGTTCGTTGGGCCTACTGTCGGGAGTCGTAAGGACTGAACGGAACCGGGTATTGTTGGTACTGAGGGGTGGGGTAGCCGTGTTGCTGCGGTATGTTCTCCGTCGCAGGTGAAGCCGTGGATGTTGGACTTGGGTTTGCAAAACCGTATCCGTTTGTAGACGATGCTGTGGGCGGCATGTTGGTTGGCATGGGGTTGGTCCAGTCCTGTGGATGCCCGACCGGTCCATTCGGATTGGTCGCGATGCGTGGATCGGAATAGGGGGCTTGGTAAGCGGGCGTGCCGCCGGGAGGGACAACCGCTTCGGCAACCGGGTACCCGCCGGACTGGCTGGTAGCCGACGCGACGTTCGGGTTCTGGTGAACAGGAAAATACCTTGACCAATCATTGATCGCATGGGGGGTTTGCGTACTGGGGTGCTGCACCGCTATCTGGCTGTCCGTCGGGCTAAAATCGGAACCCGCAACTTCCGGATCGGTCCGGCCAGGGGGTTCCGCTTGCGACTGAAACAGGGGCCCAATGGCGTGACCAAGGTTGGCGGACCGCTGCGTCTCTCCGGTCATCGGTTCGGCCCCAATGTCCGAATCACCGTCCGACACCGTGTCATACGGCGACTGCGGTGATGTTAAACCAAAGTCCACCATCCCCTCAGGCTCACGAATCGTGACCGGTTCGGAAATCGCAGGATCGGGGCTGAAGTTATCAGCAACCCGCAATTCGTCCTCGTCCATGGTTGGCGAGGCGTCCTTTTCGAAAGCCCGTGGCTGCTCCATAGCGGGCCGCGCCGCAAAGCTGTTTGCTGGTGCATCGGCGACTTTCGTATCCGCTTCCTCCGTGCTGCTTTCCTTGCGGTCACTTTCTGCCACCATTAGCGGTTCGGATTCGCTGTCTTGATCG
>SLFV01000063.1 GCA_007124075.1 Roseimaritima sp. | reverse complement strand
GATCAATAGGACTTTGGACCCAGGTGTCGTCCTGGACTACAGGAGGATCGACGGGAGTTAAACGCTGGAAAGCCCAGTGACTGGCAGCGGCCTGCCAGTCCAGTCCGAGCGGTGCATCCCCTCGGCCAACGTCGCGAGGGTCCAACGCGCCATCAAGAACCCAGCGTTCAAAATCCGCGATCACCGATTCGGGTAACTTGCGGTCGGGCGGCATCTCGTACCCCTCGTGTTTGATTGCCGCCAACAGCAAACTTTCCTCGGGTACACCCGGCACAACCCCCGGTCCGCTGTCACCGCCGTCAAGCGTGGCTTGCCTGCTATCTAGCAATAAGCCGCCACGTATGATCTTCGCGTCCGCCGCATGGCACCGGTAGCAGTGTTCAACAAGGACAGGCCGAATTTTGGTTTCAAAAAAGTCCAGTTTGTCCTGGTCGCTGGCCGTGCAGCGATGGCAGAACGTCCCCAGGACAAGGCAGCAAGTCAAACAAACGTGACAAAAAAGCTGGAATTGCATGGTTCGGCAAACAAGAATGAGCGGATGCATGGGCGGGCCAAATCGCAGTCGGCTGGCGGGTCAGCCGGCAGGAAGGACGAACGATGCCGTCATCCCACCGTTAGGTCACCGGGGGTGGGTGTCGATGTTGTAATCGTGCGAGTTGTTTTTCGATTTCAGTTTAGTATAACAGATTGGCGTGGTGCGTAACGACCGATCCAAAACCGCCTGCTGAAAAAGGCCTTTAGCAGCCTGTTGAAAATAGGGGACTGACCCTTTGGAGGCCTCGCTGTAATACGGGGAAATCGAGAGGTCGGAGAGGGTCCGCCCCCTTTTTCAACAGGCGGTTGGACCTCTCTTCCGAATGCCAGCTTCCTTTTTCAGTAGGGCGAAAGCAGTCCTTGCGGACTATATCGATTCAGGCGATCTTGAATCGATTTGCTGTGTTCCACAAACCTGACAAACACTCCATAAAAAATGACACCCAAACTCTATTGCCGACTGGGCATCGTTCTGTTGACTGTGTTGGCATGTCCCGTTTTCTTGTCAGCGGAACAGCCCGCCGTCGGCGCGTTGGAGAGATACGTTTCGGCCCCGGATCCCGCTTACAAGTGGGAGGTCGTTTCGCAGTCGGCAGCAGACGGCATGAATCATGTCGTCCTGGATATGACCTCGCAGAGCTGGCTTTCGGCAGACCAGGTGGACCGAACAACATGGCGGCACTGGATCGTGATTGCCTACCCTGACAATGTCGATTTTGAAACCGGCTTCTTAATGATCGGCGGGGGTAGTAATGGGGGGCAAGTTCCGACGCGTCCGGACAAGCAACTTCGTCAGCTTGCGCAGGCCACCGGATCGGTCGTGGCGGAGGTCAAGATGATTCCCAACCAGCCCCTGGTCTTTCACGACGACGGCCAACCGCGGTTCGAGGACGATCTGATCGGTTACACATGGGATCAGTTTTTGCAAACCGGCGAAAAGATGTGGCTGGCGCGTAACGCAATGGTCAAAGCCTCGGTGCGGGCGATGGATGCCGTTTCCGAATTTATGGCCTCCGCAGCGGGCGGCCAACGGAAGGTTGAAAAATTCGTCGTCGCGGGAGCCTCAAAACGTGGCTGGACGACATGGCTGACCGCCGCAGTCGATTCGCGTGTGGTCGGTTTTGTGCCAATCGTGATAGATGTCGTGAATGTCGATCCCTCGATGCGTCATCATTTTGCCGCTTACGGGTTTTGGGCCCCTGCGGTTGGAAATTACGTGCAGCATGGGATCATGCAACGGATGGCGGATCCGCGAACTGCGGAACTGTATCAAGTGGTCGATCCGGTTATCTATTTGGAACGGCTGACCATGCCCAAACTAATCCTGAATGCAGCCGGTGACCAATTTTTCTTGCCTGATTCATCTCAGTTCTATTGGGACAAGCTGAAACAGCCGAAGCAAATCCGTTACGTTCCCAACGCGGACCACAGCATGCGAGAAACCGACGCGCTGGAGACCCTGGTGGCGTTTTACAGTTTAGTGCAGCGTCAGCAAAAGTTCCCGGATTTCCGCTGGACCCTTTCCGCCGACGCGATCGAAGTCGTGGCCAAGGATCGGCCCGTTGAACTGCGGTTATGGCAAGCAACGAATCCCGAGGCTCGCGATTTTCGTGTGGAAACCCTGGGGGCAAAGTTTACCAGCACCTTATTGCAGACGGACGAATCCGGCACCTACCGCATCAACCTGACAGAACCGAAGCAGGGCTGGACTGCGTACTTTGTGGAAGCGCTGTATGACGTTGGAACTGCCACGCCGCTGAAACTGACCTCGGGGGTTAAGGTGATTCCTGAGGTTCTGCCATTTGCCGACAAGGATCCCAGCAAACCGCCCACATTGACCGTCGTCGCCGCGACCAACGATGATGCTACCGAGGAAAAAATTGTCGCCGCCATCGAACTTCTGAAGTCGCTACGCAAATTCCCAAAGCCGGAAACTGTGAAAGTGAAGGTCCATCAGGGGAGGTGTTACGTCAACTGGGAAGGCGATTTGAATAAGCTACATGCGGAAGCGGGAGCCTTGGCTAAATTCCTGCAAGAACAAGGTTGCGAAAGCGTGCATTTTCAAATCGAATCGGGCGATCAAATCACCATGCCCCCTGGCGGGCAGTGAACGGTCCGCTGGGTGTCGTCTCTCAAGGGCGCACTTTGACGGGTGATTGCGTTGCCTCTATTTCGCTTCATCGCGTCACTGAAAATGGATTGCATAGAAAATGGTTGGCACCATTTAGCTCAAAAATCCAAGCATCATGGGTCGTCACTTTCCAATGTCGGTTAGTCTTTGGATCGAGCCAGTATCCATCGCCCATGCGTCCCATGATTGTGTTCCTGCGGTAATTGTGATTGCCAGATTGAGCCGTTGGAAATGGAGAAAGCGAATCCGGGTCCATTGCCTTCGCTCATGGATGCCCGTTCTGTTTCATTGATTACCAATAAGATCGCAAAGCCCAGCAGATCGATCCCAAAAGTAGCGGCAGATTGGTGGAGGTAATCTTCGATCCAAACCTTTCGGAGATCAAGGCTCTTACCAAAGACAACGTCATCGAAAAGCAATAAGCATCTTCTTACGGTCCTGGCATAGACATAGGCCACAGCGACCTCATTGAGGTCAAACACTTCAGTTCTCGCCAGACGCACCATCGCAATTCCGCGCAATAAAACAATGCGGAAAGCCCAACGCCAACAATATCGCCTCCACAGGCAGTGAAGCCAACCAAAAAATGCTCTGCACCCTGGTGTCCTTGCAAGTCACAAAGTCCCTACTTCTAGATCAACCATTTTG
>SLFV01000476.1 GCA_007124075.1 Roseimaritima sp. | reverse complement strand
TGTAGCTGAAATCGTCGGTTTGGCCATAAACGAATCCCCCTTTCACCCCACCGCCAGCAAGCCATCCGGAGAAGCAGCGTGGGTGATGGTCGCGGCCGTAGTCGTCTAACTGAAGGGTGCCCTGACCGTACACGGTTCTTCCAAACTCGCCCGCAAAAACAATCAGGGTCTCGTCCAACAAGCCGCGGTTTTTGAGGTCCTGAATCAACCCCGCGCTAGCCTGATCGACATCAAAGCACTGTCCCGGCAATTGCTTTGGCAAAATCGAATGATGATCCCAGCCGCGATGAAACAATTGAACGAACCGAACGCCTCGTTCAACCATGCGACGCGCTAGTAAACAATTTCGCGCAAACGACCCGCCTTGATGTACCTCGGGCCCGTAAAGGTCCAGCACCGTGTTGGGTTCGCCCGACACATCGGTAAGCTCGGGAACCGAAGCTTGCATGCGAAAGGCCATTTCTTGCTGAGCGATGGTGGTCGCGATTTCAGGATCGCCAATCGCACCGAGATGCTGTTGGTTGACCTGGCCAACGGCGTCCAGCATGCGCCGCCGAATACGCGCATCGATTCCACGGGGGTTGGACAAGAACAAGACTGGGTCGCCAGACGTTTGGAATTTCACCCCTTGATGCTGCGACGGCAAAGGGCCACTGCCCCAAAGGCGATTGTAAAGTCCCTGGACATTGCGTGTGCCTCCGGTCCAGTAGGCAGAATTAAGGACGATAAAGCTGGGCAAGTCCGTATTTAAAGACCCCAGTCCGTAGCTAAGCCAAGCTCCCATACTGGCGCGTCCTGGTATCTCCGACCCCGTGCATAGGAACGTTTTGCCCGGGTCATGATTGATTGAGGTGGTGCTGAGTGAATTGACGATGCACAGATCGTCGGCAACCTGCGACAGGTGCGGCAGCAGTTCGCTGATCCACATACCGTTTTCACCAGCCCTGGCAAACGTGAACTTCGAAGGCGCAATCAATTGTTCTCGGCCGCGCGTCATGGCAGTAACGCGTTGCCCCATACTGACGCTGGGGGGCAACGGCTTGCGAAACTGTTGCCCTAGATCGGGCTTGTAGTCAAACAAATCGATTTGACTGGGCCCCCCTGCCATGAACAGAAAAATGACATGCTTGACTTTCGGCGTCGTTGTGAGCGTGTAGCCCGAGTCGGCGTTGGCGGGGATACCGCGGGCCATCAGTGTGGCCAGGACGGAGGTCCCCAGTCCCATTCCGCTGGTCCTGAGGAATTGACGACGAGCGAGCATCCAGTTGAGTTGTTGTTCGGTATTCATCGGATTACTGCTTTGTTTTGGTAATATCAAGGTTGTAAACCGCGCTGGCGACCAGCGTCCAGGCAGCCACTTCTTGGGCCGAGACAGATTCGGGTAAAGTGGCGTCGGCACAAAGCGCGGCGGCTAACTCGGGGGACTTTTGGTACAGTTGGCGGAGATCGCTAGCCAATTCCATCAGGGACTGCGTGATGGGGTCATCGGGTAAGTGAGCGGTGATGGTTTCGTAGATCAGGTTCAACCGCTGCCGATCATCCGCCGTGGTGGAGAGGATGTTCGTAGCCAAAAGCCGAGCCGCCTTCAGGTATTCCGTTTCGTTCAGCAACAACAGCGCTTGCATCGGCGTATTGGTTCGCTCGCGGCGGGCAACACACTCCTCTCGGTTGGGTGCATTAAAGATTGACATTTGCGGCGGCGGCATGGCCCGCTTCCAGAACGTGTAAAGACTACGACGATAGATCTTGTCACCATCGTCGGCCGAGTATTCCCTTGGGTACGAACTGGGCAGGCTAACCGCTTTCCACAAACCCTCGGGTTGCGGCGGTTTGACACTTTTGCCAAACAACTCCCTGTTAAGCTTGCCGCTGGTGGCTAGGATTTGGTCGCGGATCACTTCCGAATCCAGGCGGAATCGAGCGCCTCGGGCAAGCAGGCGGTTTTGGGGGTCGCTTTGGTAAGCTTCCGGGGATGCGTATGACGCCTGCTGGTAGGTCTGGCTCATCACCAGGGCCTTCATCATCGCCTTGACATCCCAGCCGCTTTCGACAAATCGCACGGCCAAGTAGTCAAGTAGCTCTGGGTGTGAAGGCCATTCTCCCTGTGCCCCAAAATCTTCCGATGTCCGAACCAGACCGACGCCGAAAAGTTGTTGCCAGAAACGATTAACGGCCACGCGTGCAGTCAGTGGGTGCTGGGGGTCGACCAGCCAATCGGCCAAGTCCATCCGCGACTTGACCGGCTGGTCGCTTTTCATCGGTGGCAGGAATCCAGGCGTGCTACGTTCCACGACTTCGCCAGGATTATCGTAGGCACCGCGTATCAGGATGTGCGACGGACGTACCTGGGCGCGTTCCTTCATAATCATCGCGGCAGGGACGGTCAGCAGATAATCGTCGTGGGCCTTTCGAGCCGCTGCCAATTGTTTTTCACTGGCCGCCAATGCCTTTGCGGCCTGCTGCAAGGCGTCATCGGGCATGGGCGGTGGGGCGTTCTTGGGTTTTTCGTCTTGATCAGTCGTTGCGGGCTTTTCAACGCTGGGAGTTGGGGCCGGTTGGGCCGAGCCGGGATCGCTGGCCGCTTGGGCCTGGTCAAGAGAGGCTTTAATCCGCGAAAGTTGTTTCTTCGACTGAGCCACTTGCTCAGCACGCAAATCGACGACTTGCTTCAGTTCTTTCAAGCGGGCGGCCTGTTCGTCGGAGGGCAAATCGATGTAAGGTGCCTGCAGGCCTCGCAAGAAGTCCGGCCCGCGCCGACCCCCGGTCTCCGGTTCCGCATCAATGTTGTTGAAGAATCCAGCCAACGCGTAGAAATCGCGCGCGGTGATCGGATCGTACTTATGGTCGTGGCACACCGCGCATTGAAAGGTCAACCCAAGGAAGGCGGTCCCCACGGATGAGACGCGGTCGATCACATTCCGCGAAAAACTTTCCTCGGGAAGCATCGTGCCGCGATCAATGATCAAGTGCAGGCGATGAAAGCCTGAAGCGATAAGTTGATCTTGGTTCGGGAGATCATACAGGTCGCCAGCAATCTGGTAGCGAATAAAATCAGCGTACGGCAAATTGTCGTTGAAACTGCGAATCACCCAGTCGCGATAGGCGGATAAATCGCGGAAGTGATCATGATGGATGCCATTGGTATCGGCAAAGCGAACGACATCCAGCCAGTACTTTGCCATGTGTTCGCCGTAATGCGGACTATCCAACAAACGATCGACCCGCTTTTCGTAGGCGTCGGGGTCAACATCGTTCAAAAACTCTGCAATTTCCTCACGGGTCGGGGGCAAGCCGGTCAAGTCCAAAGTCACCCGGCGGAT
>SLFV01000303.1 GCA_007124075.1 Roseimaritima sp. | reverse complement strand
TCACGCGCGATGCGGCGGGCGTTTTCGGCGATTTCCGGTTCCAGGCCCTGGATCATCTGCCGGGCACGATCGATCTCCCATTCCATCGGGACCCTGTCTTTTGCAGTGCGAGTCAGCTTTTCAGTCACCAAACGACCGTAGCTCCATGCACCGGTTCCCATGGCGATCCCGATCAGCAAAGCGGTGCCACTGGCGGCAAAAAATAGCTTTCGAATCATTGTCTGTGCTCCTACCGGTTAGTCATTTCCAACGTGGTCTGGCCAAAGGGAAAGAGTGCCGTCATGCTGTCTCTTCGTATCCCGGATGTGTACGTTCCGCTCCGTGCAGGCAGTTATTCGTGGCACGTCCGGGAAACTTGCCAAGTTTCGTAAAAATTTTCCCTTTTTTACTGCCAGGACAACCTCTCGCCGCCTACCAAAAGTCAGAATGTAACGTGGAACAAAGCTTTCTCGCCTGGCTGAAAGGCCGACAAAACTCGCTCCCGCAAATCCAGCTTGGCATCGGTGATGACGCTGCCATTGTGCGTTGCTCCCCCGGCCACGAATTGGTGGTCGCCAACGATGGCATTGTCGATGGCGTCGACTTTCTCGCTTCGACACACTCGCTCCGCGAGGTTGGCAGGAAGGCAATCGCGATTAACCTGAGTGACTTGGCGGCAATGCGAGCCGAACCGACGGCGATCCTGGTGCAGCTTTCCCTGCCGCAGCAAAATTCGACACAGATCGCGGCGGAAGTTTACGAAGGAATCTTGGATATCTGTCGTCAGTATGACGTGGCGATCGCCGGCGGTGATTTGACGGTGTACCCTGGCCCGCTGGCCATCGGGGTGACGATTCTGGGCCAGGTTCCGACCGGGAAAGCCTGGCAGCGTTGTGGTGCACAGCCAGGGGACGCGATCGTAGTCACCGGAGCATTCGGAGGCAGTTTGCTGGGGCGTCACCTACAAGTCCAGCCTCGCGTCCGGGAGGCGCTGCGGATAGCGTCACTTGCGAATATTCGAGCCGCGATTGATGTCAGTGACGGGTTGTCGCTGGACCTGGATCGTTTGTGCGCTGCGAGTGGTGTCGGAGCGGAGTTGGCGGTAACCCAAATCCCGATTCATGCCGACGCCTACCGCCAGGCGACTGAGGAGGCCCAGGGTGACGGAAAGGAGACTGCCGCGAAAACGAATCCTACCGTCGCCCACAGAACGCCTTTGCAACACGCGTTGGGGGATGGCGAGGATTTCGAATTGGTCATGGCGGTCGCACCTGAGGAAGTGGATCGTCTATTGGCAAGCGATTGTGGGGTCTCCCTGACCAGGATCGGGACATTCACCAAGCGAACGGGATTGTGGCTGCAACATACGGGAAAACTGGAACGTTTGGCTCCCAGCGGCTACATCCACGGCGCGGAGCGGGGGTGAATCCATGACTGCAGCACCCACCGTGTACCATCGCCAGCACCAGCTTTTAGGCAATTGCGTGATCACCAATCTGCCGGATCTGGATCGCTTCGCGGCTGCATTGTGCGACCAGTTACCCGCCGTGGCCGCGCTGGGGCTGTGTGGAACGCTGGGAGCGGGAAAGACCCAATTGGTGCAAAGCTTTGCAAAACAAATTGGCTTGCACGCTGCGGATGTCACCAGCCCCACGTTCACCTTAATCCAGCAGTATCAGGCGAAACGCAGGCTGTACCATCTGGATTTGTACCGCGTGACCGATCAGGATGAGCTGTGGGAATTGGGGATTGAGGAACTGTTCGAACAGCAAGCCGTTGTGATGATCGAATGGGCGGATCGATTTGCCAGTTCCCTGCCCGTGTCCATGCTGTGGCTTACAATCCAAATCGAAGCGGATGATCAACGCAGATGCTGTCTCTCGGGGTTGCCAGATATGTGGGGCCGGCGGATCGGTTCGCTGCTGGCTGCCTATCGGCACGGTTGATGGACCGCGATAAAACAACAGGTTCACCCCCAATGGACCGCCGAACTCGTCTTGATTTGCTGTGCCCTGACTATGGTGGACCGGTTGCCCAGCAAGACTTAGCGTCCTGTGACCAGCAGTTGTATGCAGTGGTTTGTTCGCGATTGGGCAGGAACCTGGAACAACGCCGGCGAACCTTTGCCTACCTGACGCGGGCTGCGCTGAAGGCAAAATCCGATCGCGCAAAGTTGCTGATCGTCGCGGGCACGGCGGTCGACCCATGGCTGCGACGCTGCTGCCAATTGCTTCAGTTGGACGCAGTTGTTCTGGATGCGGTTCCGCAGTCACACCGCGATCCGCTGACGATTGCATTGGCTGAACGAGTCTATGGCATTTGGGTCCGCCGCGGCGGCCGGATCGCGCGGCTGTTAGCGGAGCGCGTGCAGGTCGTTGACGATCAGTCCACCTGGGTCGCTTGCAACGATGACCCACAATGCGCCGCAAAAGATTTGATTCACCACGGTGCCGTCGGCTGGTATCTTCAAACCCAGGACCAGCGACCGCTTGCACGGCTGCAGCGGCAACCCGATCGCAGAGCCCATGGCTGCGGCCGCGTCGCGGACAGCGATACGCAAATCGACTGGAACCAGTACCTGGTCCACTGCACGCGCGGTCGTTCTGGTGCCCTGCCAGGCCAAAGCCAGCAACAGTATCTGGACGAAATCCTGCTGGGAGGCGATGGCAGCCTGCCCGCCGACGCTTGGCAAACGCTGCTGCAAATTGTGCAATCGGGCTGGTTGCTGGGAGGACATCGGACCACCACTGGCCATGTTCCGGTCGTCTGTTTTTCAAGGGTGCCGTTGCCCGAACTGCTGCGCCGCCGCTGTTTCCGAAAACATTTGGGACGCTGGGATTACGAACCGTGGGGCATCGCTATCGAGCGGTCTGCGGCACAAAGGTTTGGGTGCCAACCCGTGGTGTATGACGACACGAACCAACGAAAAAGGTTGCCGGAGGAACAACAGTGGAGATTCCAAGCAGCGGGCAAGGGGGGGGCCTGGAGAGATGAACAAGAATGGCGGAGTCGCGGCAGCTTTCCGCTGCATCAGCTATCATCCGCGCAAGCGTTGATTTTCGTCGGGCATCCGGACGCAGTGGATACCTTTGCAGCGATTTCTCGCTGGCCAATCGTTGATGCTAGCGGCTTGGTTTAGGTTCCGGTCACCGGACAATTGGATACAATACACGGGAGCCTACGTCGGCGTTTCCCCGTCGTCGGACTGCCACCATTTTCGATTCACGCGCGGAGAGTAAATAGCCTTGGCTACCAACATATCGGCTGAAAGTCAGCACCCAATCGCGGACTATAAATCGCTACCCGATGAGGAGTTGCAGCAACGAATCGAAGGGGTTCGACAACAATACGGTTCGCGTTTGTTAATCCTTGGACATCATTACCAGCAGGACCAAGTGATCGTACACAGCGACCTGCGTGGCGATAGTTATCAATTAAGTCAGATGGCGGCCGATAGCACCGATTGCGAAGCGATCGTGTTTTGCGGTGTTCACTTCATGGCGGAAACCGCCGATATCCTGGCCAATCGCCCCGATCGGCTGTACTCGCGCGGCGGGCGGCGGATTCCGGTCATTCTTCCCGATATGGCAGCAGGCTGTTCGATGGCCGATATGGCCGCAATCCAGCAAGTCGAAGCGGCTTGGGCGGACATGTCGGAGGTGATCGATACCGACGAAGTGATTCCTGTGACCTACATCAATAGCGCGGCGAGCTTGAAGGCGTTTTGTGGAAAACATGGTGGGATCGTCTGCACTAGCAGTAACGCCAAAGCGGTTCTGCAATGGGCTTTCCAGCGGGGACGGCGGGTCCTTTTCTTTCCAGACCAACATCTGGGTCGCAATACGGCTTTAAAAATGGGGATCGATGACCCGCAAATGCCGGTTTGGGATCCGTACGCATTGGATTTGGGGGGAAATAGCGAACAAGCGATGAAAGATAGTCGCGTCATCTTGTGGAAGGGGCACTGCAGCGTGCATCAGATGTTTCGCCCCGAACATGTCGAACAGTTTCGGCGGCAGCATCCGGGGATCAAAATCCTGGTACATCCTGAATGTCCGCGAGAGGTCAACGACTTGGCAGACGTTTCGGGCAGTACGGGGATGATCATTCGTACGGTTCAGCAAAGCCCTGCGGGAACCAAGTGGGCAATTGGTACCGAATTGCACCTGGTTAACCGCCTCAAACAGGAACATCCAGAACAGGAAATCCACTTCCTCTCCCCCGTCCTGTGCATGTGCGCGACGATGTACCGGATTGACTTGGCGCATCTTTGCTGGTGTTTAGAAAACCTGCGTGATCAGCATCCTGTCAACATCATCGCCGTTGACGATGACACCAGCCACTGGAGCCTCGTCGCACTGGAACGCATGCTGGCTACCAGCGATTGATAGCGCGCAGGTTCCCCTTCCCTCCCTGCAGCTCCCTTGTGGCGATAGGGCGTGCAACACCGAGGCGACTCGAGTACGAGTCGCCTCGGCATGCACTCAAGCTGTCACTGCGAAGCCGCATGAGAGACGATTGACCCAGTAACCGTCGCCCTCGCGTTAATTACTTCAGCCCAGGAGGGAGGCCAGGCAAACCGGTCCCGCGAACGGTCCACCAACAGCGAAGCTTGCCGACTGGCCACTTCGATAGTCGTGAGGTACCAACGCGAACAGTGCGCTGTCAACGCGAATCAACGATTTTTTTTACAAATCGCGGCTGGGTCCATTGACAAGGCCACTGCAAGGCGACATCCTTATTGAAACTGAGTCTCAGTACTGATTCCATCGTTCCGACGACGCAGCCAGCTCTCTGCCAGCCACGCTCGGGCAAACCTATCGGCATTCCTTGTGGTTTGCTGAACTTGTTTCCCTGTCCCCTGGCTAATTGGAGAGAGCTTCTGATGCCCAACCACTTTGCGCGCACACACCGTGCCTTTACGCTTGTTGAACTTTTGGTAGTGATCGCGATCATCGGGATCTTGGTCGGTTTGCTGTTGCCTGCCGTGCAGGCAGCTCGTGAGGCAGCACGACGGATGTCGTGCCAAAATAATCTCAAACAAACGGCGTTGGCGATTCATAACTACGAATCAACGTACCGCCAATTGCCGACGATCAATGCGGGAGGCGTGGCCAATAGCAATCTGAGCGGGGCCAGTTTGTTCGCGACCATCCTGCCGCTGATCGAACGGGCTTCCGAGTTCGAACTGTATGATTTTGACCTGGACAACACGCACCCGCAAAATGTGTTGGTCGCTGGGCAGCGTTTGCCGTTTTACCTCTGCCCTTCCGCCTCCCTGCGACGGCAGGTCCCCTCCTGCGCCATTGATGGAGGGCGGGCGCCGGGAACCTACGCTGCCTCGATCGGTTCCTTGGACTACAGTCAATACTGGGCGTTCATGGGGCAGCCCCGCCCTAACCTAAACGGGGCGTTCGTGTACTCCGATGACGCCGCCGGTCGAACCGGACTGCGTGATGTGACCGATGGTACGTCCAACACCCTGATGATTGGCGAAACCGCGTATAACCTGCCGGACTATCGGTTCACCTCCGGCGAATGCGCTGGCCAATCGCGTTTCTCGTTCACCTACTGGGTAAACCCCTTTCCAGGTTCGACCGCAGCGACAACGCAACACGCGTTTAATCCCCGCGACATTGCCGATGACGGTGTGTTCGTCGCCGGATGGGTTCGATCATTCCGTAGCGATCATCCCGGCGGTGTGCAATTTAGCTTTGTTGATGGGTCCGTCCATTTCTTAGCGGAAACGATTGATGCATTGGTCTTGGATGCTTTGGCCACGAGAAATGGGGGCGAAGTCGTCAGTCATGAAAGTTTTTAGTGGTCCGTGGCCGCTGCCAGGGAGCCGCAGCTTGATCGTTTTCGGTTCTGTCCTGGCCCTGGTCGGATGCGGTCATCGCAGCAATGAGTCGTTTACGCGCGTGGCGGTCGAAGGAGTTGTTGACCTGGATGGTCAGCCGTTGGAAGATGGGTGGATCCGGTTTGTTCCCCAAGCCGGGACGGCGGGGCCGAAAACCACGCTCCGAATCGAGCAAGGTCGTTTCGCGGCTACCGCTCGCATGGGACCGCCGGAAGGGACGCATCGCGTAGAGATTGTTCGTGCAGATCCTCCGGAATTCGCGCACGATGACGAGGCGGTAATTGCCCAGCTTGCTGCTCAGCCTCGCCGCCGCATAAAACTGCCAGAACTGCCAGAGCGGTACAATCGACGTAGCGAACTTTCTGTCACGGTTGACAAAGCGACCGGCAACCCACCGCAGGAGGTTGTGTTTTCGCTGCAAACGAAGTAATGACGGAAATGACCGCCACCGTAGTGAAGCCGCCTGTTGAGAGGTCGGAGCGGGTCAGCCCCCTCTTTTTTCAGCAGGCTATTCCGGGGCAAACGCCTGTTTACCTCGCTTTCCTTTTTGCCTTGCTCACTTTTGATTTTCGTTTTCCAACTTCCTTGAAGGAAACTAGCATGAAATCTCTGTTTGTCTCGCAGCGGGCACGTTATCGCGTTGCCTCCCTGCACCGATCGTTGGCTGTGATTGTTTTTTCCGCATTCTGCTGGTCTTCGCTGGCGCAGGGACACTTTGTTTGGCTGGCCCCGCAACTCCCCGCGACCGGACCAACGCCAAACGCTGCGGATTCTCAGGGACAAACGGTGGCCGTCTATTTCAGTGAATCCGCCACCCCTGACAACCCTCGCTTGCTGGACTTGCTGAAGAACCTCCAGGTGTGGTCGTTACAGCGCGACCTTGACCCTCAGTCCTTGACACCTGAACGTGGCGAGGATGGTTTACACGTGTTCGCTGCGGCCGAAGGACTGATCGTTGCCAAACAAGATTTTGGGGTGCGCACGAAGGGGGACGAGACATTTCGGTTGCTTTACTACGCCAAAACAGGCCCGTCAGCCGATGCTGAGGTCTGGAAGGCGACGGATTGCAGCCAGCATCTGGAATTGGATATCGCCCACGAATTGAAAGGGTATGAACTGGAATTGCGAGTTTCCTTTCAAGGCGCGCCCGTCGCAGCGGGGGAGGTCAAGATCATCGGACCCGATGGCCAAACGGTCGTAGCAGAAGGCGAAACCACGCAGGACGGAGGATTTCGGTTTGCCCCCAGTTCGTCTGGACGCTATTCAATCCGTGCACGCCACGTTCAAGATGCACCTGCGGATTCGGAGGATGCCGTGGTTCAGCGTCACTACGTGACGCTGACGCTGGATGTGCCGGCCAGTCACGTTGCGATACCAAGCGAGCAACATGATGCGTTGCCAACCACCTTAACCAGTTTTGGCGGTGCGGTTCTGGACGGATACGTGTATGTGTACGGAGGTACCAAGGGAAGCTCGCATTCTTACTCCAGCGAGGTGCAAAACGATGCTTTGCTGCGTCTGCCTCTTAACGGAGGGGAATGGGAGACAGTAGCCACCGGCCCGAAACTGCAGGGACTGGCACTCGTGCCTCATGGTGGCAAGCTGTATCGAATCGGAGGTTTCCAGGCGGTTAACTCCAAGGGGGATGACCACGACCTTTGGTCACGTGATTACGTTGCTTGCTATGATCCCGCCGATGGGTCATGGACCGACCTGCCAGCCCTGCCGGAACCAAGGTCGTCATTCGATGCTGCCGTTTTGGACGATACCATCTACGTCATGGGTGGCTGGGCCATGGCGGGCGACCAACCGCGGGTGTGGCACGAGACGGCTTGGAAGCTTGATTTAAGCCGAAAGCCGTTGCAGTGGGAACCGATCGCCACACAACCCTTTGAGCGACGCGCCCTAGCGGTCGCGGCTCATGCTGGCAAAATCTTTGCGATCGGTGGCATCACCTCGGGCGACGATACGGTTTTGGAAACCGACATCTACGATCCCGAAACGGACAAATGGTCGCGCGGTCCAGACCTGAGGGGAGAAAGTGGGATCGACGGTTTTGGCACTTCGGCTTTTGCCACCGGCGGCCAGCTTTATCTCACCAACCTTAGCGGCAGTTTACAGAGGTTGTCATCGGACCACATGCGCTGGGAAGTTGTCGGTCGCTTAGCGAACAAAAGGTTTTTCCATCGCATGTTACCGGTCAACGAGCAGGCTTTTGTGATGGTCGGAGGCTCGAATCAGCGCGGACGCATAACCGGCGTGGAAACGTTCAAGGTGCCGTCGATCCCGTAATGCGTTGTCAATGCCAAGCTTAATCCAGCGCCGGCGAAAGTGTGCGCGGAAGGTTTTTCAAGGCATGGCTGCCCGCCTCGCGAGGCGGGCAGGATGGGGAAGTCCAACGCGCTGGCTTCACGAGGTCTGCAATGTTGCCAAGGCCTCGAAATCGCCTTGCAAACTGCCGTACAGCCGCTGGTAAAGAGGAAACAGTTTTGCATATCGGGTGGCGGCTTTTTTACTGGCCTTTGTCTTTTCCGCCACCGTGATCGTTGCGTCGCATGCTTGCTGTATGGACCCGAATGTGCCATCTCCTACAGCGGCCAAAAGTGCGACGCCATAGGCGGGCCCCTGTTCCACAGCCAGCGTTGTAACGGTCCGGCCGAAAACGTCGGCTTGCATCTGTCGCCATAGTGGATTTTTGCTGCCGCCTCCGGAAACGCGAATTTCGCGTACGGGGACCCCTAGCGAATTAATGATCTGCAGGCTGTCGCGGAGCGCAAAGGTGACGCCCTCCATCACAGCCCGTGTCAGATGCGCTCGATCGTGCGATAGATTCAATCCCACAAACGCCCCCCGCGCGTGCGGGTCGGCATGCGGGGTGCGTTCGCCGTTCAAATAGGGCAGGAACAGCAGCCCACCACTCCCGGCAGGTACGGCCGATGCCTCGGAAGTCGCAGCCTCGTACCGCTGCGCGTCGCCGACTCCGGTCAACCCCTGCAGCACGTTGTCGACCCACCACTGCAACGACCCGCCACTGGTTAGATTGACCCCCATCATGTGCCACTTTCCGCGCACGGCGTGACAGAACGTATGCAAGCGGCCCTCCGCGTCGTACTGCGGTTGGTCGCTGTGGCAAAAAACCACCCCCGAAGTCCCGACCGACGTGCTGAGCAGGCCAGCCTTGACCACTCCATTGCCAATCGCACCGGCGGCACAATCTCCCGCCCCCCCAACGACTTTGCAGTCGGTCGTCAATCCCAAGGTCGCCGCTGCTGCGGGACTGAGTGTCCCGGTTACGTCTTCGCTTTCGCAAACCGGCGGCAATAAATCGGCATCCAAATCCAGTTTGCCCAATAGCTTTTTGCTCCATGTACGTTTGACGACATCCAACAACAGGGTTCCACTGGCGTCGCTAACGTCGGAGGCGAATTCGCCGGTCAATCGGCGTCGGATCTCGTCCTTGGGCAGCAAAACCTTAGCTAGACGCTGGAACAGTTTGGGCTGGTGCTGGCGGAACCACAAAATTTTGGGCGCGGTGAAGCCTGTCAGCGCGGGATTAGCAACCATTCGCACCAGCGCCGCGCGACCGCCCGCACGTTGCGTGATCTCCTGGCACTGTGCTGCGGTCCGTTGATCGTTCCACAATAGGGCACGGCGCAGCACCTTGTTTTTTTTGTCCAGGAAGACCGATCCATGCATCTGGCCGCTCAGGCCAATCGCCCGTACGTGGGCAGGGTTTACCTTGCTGGACCGCAACACCGACTTGACTGTCGATACGGTCGCTTGCCACCAATCTTCAGGATCTTGTTCGGTCCAACCGGGCTTTGGTTGATGCAAGGGGTATTCCGCGATCGCTTCGGCGTGAACCTTTCCGTGTTCGTCAACTAATAGAGTTTTTGTGCCGCTGGTACCGATATCGATCCCCAGATAAAACCGCATCTTCACCGCCCTAAATCGAAAAGCTGAAACCGTTTACCGAACAGGCCCCCACTATACTGCGTATCCATGGGTATCAGAAGGACCAAGCCCCTCACCATTCCTCAGACCATCAAGTATTCGTGACCGTTTTTCCATACTGTCGTGTTTTCTGGCTGATCAGTTGGCTTGGCTTGTGCGGGGTGCTTGGCTGCTCGCGACCGCAGACGGATTCAAAGACGAAGACGAATGCCGCAAACGCAGCGAACATTCCGCTGCGACTAGCCATGGTCGGCACCGAAGCGGAAGCGCAAGCGTTACAACGTGCGTGGCTGGCGGTTTCGGAGCAACCGCTGCGGGTGACCGCCTTGGCGGAAGCAGACACTCCGCACACGGCGGATGTCTTTGACGATGGTGAAATCAGCAAACGCCACGACTTGCTGCTGTTCGCCGCGCGCGAAACTGGCAACTTGCAGATCGCGTCCCAATTGCGACGGGCTCAAATCGATTCGGCAAGTTCCGCCCCGGATGATGCAATGACGGACGCGACATCGGTCCCGATCGCTCTGGAATCAGGGATCAGCCAATATGCGGGCCAGCAAATCGGGGTCGCTTTGGGATCCGCTCATCCCGTCCTTTTGCGTCACGATTCCGCATCGGAACTGGGAGGGCTTCCCGACTGGGAGGCTTACGGGCAAGCGGTCGCCGCGTTACCTGCGGGTAAATCGGCAGAACCACTGGCCGATGGCTGGGCGGTGTGGGCGCTGTTGCATCGTGCCAACGGATACAGCGGCTCCCAGTGGTTGTTTAGCGGTGATCTAATGCGACCGTTGCTGCCGACGGCGCCTTATTTGCGAGCCTTGCAGGAATTGCAACGTGATGCGCGAAGGTATCCGGAAACCCGAATGACCCCCGGCCAAGTTTGGCAGGCGGCCGTCGCGGCAGAATTGGAATTGGCGATCGCGTGGCCCCAGTTCACCCAGGACATTGTCGCCCAGACCACGGTTGAAGTGGACATGATCCCCCAAGCCAGTCAAGTCTTCCAGCCCCGTGACGGTTCCTGGCAGACCGTTGACCCTCAGTATCGCAGCGACTGGGTTTTATTGATGGGCAACGAACCCCTTGTGTCGCTGGCGCGCGGTTGTCGACAAACCGCTGCCTCCGAATGGTTTTTGCGTTGGCTCGAAAGAGGCGAAGCGGCCTCGGCGTTGGCCTCGGTCAGCCCTCGTTTTGTTGGTTCGCACGACATGGAGGTGCCTTACGCGGCAACAGACAAAACCCTTCAGGGATACGACCGTCTGGTGCGGCAGGCATTGCGTTCGTCATTCGGACGCACGGTCATGCGTCTGCCAGGGGCGCGAGATTACCTGGCAGCATTGGACCGCCAGGTCGTCGCGGTACTGGCGGGAGATCGGACCCCAGAGGAAGCCTTAGTTGCGGCTGCGGAACAGTGGGAGGAGATTACAGAGTCGCTGGGACGAAGACAGCAAGCCACCCATTGGCGGTTGGCGCAGGGAATGAGTCATTGACGGGCCCAACACCCGCCAGCCCGCGACCAAAGCAGCCCAAGATCAATATTGCTAATACCAGTTCCCGTCGGGCGTCACCGGTTGAATACTGCACTGCAGCGAATCAAACGCGGAGACTAATTCGCTGACGGCCCACTGAGGATCACTGATCTCCAGACGGTATTCCGGCCATCCGCCTCCCGTGGGCCACATTTGATGCGGCGCTGGCCAACGTTTCCCCGGTGATGTTTCCTGCAGCCGCACCAACAATCGCGGAACACGAAAGTCATTGCAGGCCGCGGTATCGTCATGCCTGGGCAACGGCGGGGCCTCCGCAGCGATCCAGGGCTGGTCTGCAGGCACCTTCAGCCTCCCGTGGCTGGCAGCCTGCTGCCGGTGATAGATCCGACCGTCAAGAGCGACATTGCCTGCGGCTCCGATCGAAAGCTCGGGGGCCTGGGCTGCGACCCAACGGATACCCAAACGCTCCGCCGTTTGCTGACACAACCAATTTCGCGTCCGAGCACTTCCGCCGACCAACGCCAGCGAAGGGGATGCCGCCTGAAGGTGCTGTGTCAAACGCTGCAAGCTCCAGCCAAAGCGTGGATCGCGCCAGTGTGGCACCACGTCGCATGCTGGCAGCAGCACAAACATTCTGGCCGTGTAGCGAGGATGGGGCACGATCAGATTCGCCCCCCCCCCCATCAGATCGCCGTACAGAACGACATCCAAATCAATCGAACGGGCATCCCAGCGAACCTTTCGCTCCCGACCCAAATCCAGCTCGATGGACTGCAGCAGCCGCAACACCGCCGCCGCTGTGGCGTCCGTTTCAAACGCGGCGACCGCATTCAAGAAGGGATCCTGGTCACTCGGCCCCCCAATCGCCGGTGTCGTAAACAGACGGCTGGCACGAAACCGAGCAAGCGTTGGGTGCTGCGACAGACGCGTGGCCGCCGCCGCCAACCGATTTTGACGATCGCCTAGATTTGATCCAAAGCTAATAAGGCAGTAC
>SLFV01000398.1 GCA_007124075.1 Roseimaritima sp. | reverse complement strand
ATCTGGGTGATTTTGCCGCCGCATTGATCCAGCAGATTCGCCAGCGTGTCGGCCAACGGCGTGTGATCTGTGGTTTGTCAGGCGGGGTTGATTCGTCGGTCGTCGCGGCGTTGTTGTACAAGGCGATCGGTCCGCAGTTGTCGTGCATCCTGGTAGACAACGGCTTGCTGCGGCAGGACGAGCAATCGGCGGTGTTGGCGGAATTCACCAATCATTTCAAAGCCGTTCTGCATGTGGTCGATGCCGAAGCGCGGTTTTTGGAGGTGCTTGCTGGCGTTGTTGAACCGCAGGAGAAACGCCGTCGGATCGGACACGCGTTTATCGAGTGTTTTCGGGATGCCGCACTGTCGATCCGTGACGCTCATTTTTTGGCGCAAGGGACGCTTTACCCCGACGTGATCGAGAGTGGCGCGGCGGCTGACGGGCCTGCGGCAACGATCAAACTGCATCATAACGTGGGTGGTTTGCCAGCGGAGCTAGGTTTTGAGCTGATCGAGCCGTTGCGGGATTTGTTTAAGGACGAGGTCCGCCGTTTGGGAACCGAATTGGGACTGCCCGACGTTTTGGTCTGGCGTCATCCGTTTCCCGGCCCCGGGCTGGCGGTGCGTTGTCTGGGCGAAGTCACCCGCGAAAAGTTGGCGGTATTGCGGGCAGCCGACGAGATTGTAGTCAGCGAAATCAAGGCCGCCGGGCTGTATCGTCAGACCAGCCAGTCGTTCGCAGTCCTGTTGCCGGTGCAGAGCGTTGGGGTAATGGGGGATGCCCGGACGTACGACAACGCAATTGCGATTCGCAGCGTGGATACGGATGATTTCATGACTGCCGATTGGTCACGATTGCCGTATGAACTACTGGCAAAGATCAGTACGCGAATTATCAACGAAGTCAAAGGGGTTAACCGGGTTTGTTACGACATCAGCAGCAAGCCTCCCGCAACCATTGAATGGGAATAAATGAGTCAACATTATATTTTTCAAGTTGAGCACCTGACCAAGAAGCACGGCCAAAAAGTTGTGCTGAACGAGGTTTTTCTGGCGTTTTATCCCGGTGCCAAGATTGGCGTGCTGGGTCCCAACGGCGCTGGTAAATCGACGTTGCTGCGGATCATGGCGGGCCAGGACACGGAATTCGAAGGGACAGCACGGCTGGGGAAAGGGTACACGGTCGGCTATTTGGAACAGGAACCGCCGTTGGACCCAACCAAGAACGTGCGGCAGAACATTGAGGAGGCGGTCCAGCAACGTCGCAAGACATTGGATCGCTACAACGAAATCAGCGTCTTGCTGGGCCAGATCGACGATCCCGACCAGATGGAAAAGCTGTGCGACGAGATGGCAACGTTGCAGGACGTGATTGATGCGGAAAACTTGTGGGAATTGGATCGACAGGTGGAAATCGCGATGGACGTGATGAACCTGCCGCCGCCTGACGCCGACGTGACAAAGTTGTCCGGGGGTGAGCGGCGACGCGTGGCGTTGTGTCAAATGCTGATTCGTCAGCCTGATTTATTGCTGCTGGACGAACCGACCAACCACCTGGACGCCGAATCAGTCGCCTGGTTGGAACAGCATCTGGCCAAGTATCCGGGGACCGTGGTGGCGGTAACCCACGACCGTTACTTCCTGGACAACGTGGCTCAGTGGATTTTAGAGATTGATCGGGGCAAGGGCATTCCGTTTGAAGGGAACTATTCGGCGTGGTTGCAGGCCAAAGAAAAGCGGATGCAAATCGAAAAGCGGCAGGAGAAAGCTCGCGAGCGAATGTTGACGCGGGAACTGGATTGGATTCGCATGAGCCCCAAGGCAAGACAGGCGAAGAGCAAGGCGAGGATCAAGGCCTACGAGCAGATGTCGCAGGAAGCGTTTGACGAACGTCCAGAGGATCTGGAGATCCAGATCCCACCGGGGCCTCATCTAGGCAGCACGGTGATTGAGGCGCAGGGAATCAACAAGGCGTTTGGTGAAAAAGTGTTGATCGAAAACCTGTCGTTCCGTTTGCCCCCCGGAGGAATCGTCGGAGTCATTGGCCCCAATGGGGCGGGAAAGACGACCTTATTTCGAATGATGACAGAGCAAGACAGGCCCGATTCCGGTGTGCTGAAGATTGGGGAGACGGTCCTGATGGGATATGTCGACCAAAGCCGCGATTCCTTGGACCCAGACAAAACGGTCTACCAAGAAATCAGCGGTGGCCACGATACGCTGGATTTGGGTGGTCGGGTGATGCATTCCCGCAGCTACGTATCGAAGTTCAATTTCAAGGGCCCCGATCAGGAGAAGAAAGTCGGCAAGCTTTCTGGTGGGGAACGAAACCGTGTCCATCTGGCAAAATTGCTTCGTCGCGGCTGCAACGTCCTGTTGCTGGACGAACCGACCAACGACTTGGATGTTGACACGCTGCGGAGTCTGGAGGAGGCAATTATGAATTTTGCGGGCTGTGTTGTCGTGACAAGCCACGATCGTTGGTTCTTGGACCGGCTGGCAACGCACATCCTCGCGTTCGAAGGGGAAGGGTATGTCCACTGGTGCGAGGGCAACTTTGAGACGTACGAAAACCAGCGGAAAGAAAGGTTGGGGCTGCAAGGAGAGGAACGCCCGCGCTTCCGCTACAAGAGCATTCACGCGTAAGCGACAGTGTGCGCCGGCGGTGTGCCGAACGAATTTTTCCCGAGGGTGCGAATTCGGCTAGTGTTTGAGCCTGTTTTCGGAGTATTTACACGGGTGATTCCGTTGACGACTTCAGCCGACGTATTGTTTTCGTGTGCCTATGATTGTCATACACCACGATTCCTCCGGAACGAGACGATCCGAGATGGTTATTCTTGTCCATGGTCTGCTTGCCGGGCCACGGAGTATGCGTTGTTTGGCCGATCACCTAAGCCAGCATCAGTTTGGCGTAACGACCTGGCGTTACCGGACCATGCGACAACCGATTGCTCGCCATGCCAATCGGCTGCGGCAGCAGCTTGAAATGCTAGCGGGGGAGGCTTCGATCGATAAAATTCATTTTGTAACCCATAGCTTGGGTGGTCTTGTGGTTCGTGTGGCGTTGCAAAAACCGCTGCGCAAATTAGGGCGAGTCGTCATGCTGGCGCCCCCGAACGGCGGTTCGCACCTGACCCGAATTCCCTTGGGCCCGTTTCAGTGGCTGTTCCCACCTCTGGTCGAAATGCACGAATCGCCCGATAGTTTTGTCAACCAACTTCCGATCCCGCAAGACGTGGAGATTGGCATCCTGGCGGCGGCGGACGACAAGATTGTTCGTGTCGACAGCACGCATCTAGCCTGCCAAAAAGATCATCGGATTCTCAAAGGCGGACATATTCAGTTGCCCCAGCAGGCCGAAGCCTGCCGCGAAGTGGTGCAGTTCCTCCGGACGGGATACTTTCGCAAGCAAGCGGAGGCACCAAGGAATTTTACCAGGGGGCGAACGTGGGCGGCCTAGCTTTCAGGCGAAACCGGATCACAGCCCCGCGACGACCTGGGCGATGGCGTTGATCGCCACGTCGACCTCTTCGCTGCGCGATAGATGCCCCGCGCTCAGGCGGACGGTACCGTCAGAAGTAGTTCCCAGGTAGGGATGGATCAAGGCCGCGCAGTGTAGCCCGGTCCGGACTTGAACCCCAAATTCGGCCTCCAGGACTGCAGCAAAATCCGCAGGCGATAGTTGCTGCGAAACGAAACTGCGAACCGGCAGCGGACTGCCCGCCCCCCAGACTTGGATGCCTTCGATCTCCGCCAGTCCCTGGTCAAATCGCTGGGCCAGTTGGTGGAGGTGTTGCTGCGAGGTTTGATTTTGTTGCAGCCACTGCAGTCCCGCCAGCCAACCCGCCAGCGCGGGTACATTCAGATTACCGGCCTCCAATCGCTGGGGCAGGCAGGTTGGCATCGTCAGTTGATCCGAATTCCCACCGGTTCCGCCCCAGACGCTGGCCGCGATCTGTGGTTCGGCCTGCGGGCTGACGCACAACGCACCGGTACCTAGTGGCCCCAGCGCTCCCTTATGCCCTGCAGTGGCAAGCAGGTCGATTCCCGCCTCCTGGACGTCAATCGGCAGGTATCCAAACGTCTGGGCGGCATCGACCAAGAACAGGGCGGGGTGATTACGTAATTGCGACCCGATGGCCGCAATGGGCTGGATTGCTGCGGTAACGTTGGACGCGTGTCCGACCGCGACCAGCCGTGTTTCCTTGCCAACGGCTGCCAGGACCTGGTCCGCGTCCACTTTGCCTTCGCTGTCGCATGGCACGATCGTCATTTCGACTCGCTGATGGTCTGCCATTGCGCGTAGCGGGCGGAGCACGCTGTTGTGTTCGGCAGCCGTCGTCACCACGTGGGGCACGGGGGAGTGCAAGCTGCCAAACAGCCCCGCAATCGCGAGATTCAGCGCCGCCGTACCGTTAGCTGCAAAGACAACGCCGCTGGGATTGGGAGCATTGACTAGCGTGGCGATCTGCCGCCGCAGTTGGCTGATCACCTGGTCAGCACGCAGCGATTCCGCGTACGCACCTCGTCCGGCGGCAGCGCCCAGCGTACGCATCGCGTCATTGACAGCTAGGTAAACCGACTCCGGCTTGGGCCAACTCGTTGCAGCGTGGTCTAAATAGATTCGTGGCTTCGATTTCATGGATGAATCCACTGGCGACTACCGTCGCTGAATTGTTCTTGCTTCCAAATGGGGACGCGATTTTTCAGTTGATCCATGATCCAGGGCATAGCCTGCATGCAGGCCAACCGATGGGGACTGGCCAAACCGATCGCGACACTGGCATCGCCCACAGCGACCACTCCCAAACGATGCACCGCGACTAAGCGTCTGAGGTCCCACTTCTCCGATGCCTCTTGCAGCAGTCGCTGCAGTTCCTGTTCTGCCATCGGCTGATAGGCTTCGTATTCCAATCGATCCGTGAAAATCGTAGCGCCGTCGGCTAGCGTCCGGCGGCGGGTTGTCCCCAGAAAAATCAAATTGGCGCCACTGTCCGGGTCACCCATCGCGTCCTGCACCCAGGACAGCAAAATCGGCTGACGGCTCAACACGACTTGGATCCTTGCGGACATCGCTGATCAACCTCCGCTGACGGGCGGAATCAGCGCCAATTCTGCATCTGCCGGAATTGGCGTGGAGGCATCGACGTATTGGTGATTTACCACCAACCGACAACTGGGCAGCAAAGGTCTCAATTCGGGACAGGTCGTTGCGATCGCATTCAGTGCGGTGGACGCCGTCACGGGCGCTGGCACCTGGATGCTTAGACAATCCGATCCAACCGCCTGCCGAGCGGCAGCAAACAGCAAAACGGTCATCGCCACGTCGCCGGAGGGCAAAAGTCAAACCTCTTTTTCGTCAATCCAGCTCATCATCTTCCGCAACCGCCGACCAACGTGTTCGACCTGCAGGTCACGTTCGCGTCTGCGGATGGCTTTAAACCCAGGGGCACCAGCGCGGTTTTCTAAAATCCAATTCCTTGCAAACGTGCCGTTTTGGATTTCTTCCAAAATCCGTTTCATCTCCGCCCGTGTTTCTTCAGTAATGATCCGCGGACCGCTACTGTAGTCACCGTATTCAGCGGTGTTAGAAATACTGTATCGCATGTAGCTCAACCCGCCCTGATAGAACAAGTCGACGATCAGTTTCAGTTCGTGCATGCATTCAAAATAAGCCATCTCCGGTTGATAGCCCGCATCGACCAGCGTCTGAAAGCCAGCCTTGACCAGTTCGCTAACACCCCCACACAGGACCACCTGTTCGCCGAACAAGTCGGTTTCGGTTTCTTCCGCGATCGTTGTTTCGATGACTCCACCGCGAGTGCCGCCTATGCCTTTTGCGTAGGCCAAACCGATCTGTTTCGTCTGTTCTGACGCACCCGGTCCCAAAGCAATTAAACTGGGGACCCCTCCCCCTTTTTCAAACTCACTGCGTACCAAATGTCCCGGCCCCTTGGGGGCGACCAGCAACGTATCCACACCCTGCGGCGGTTCAATCTGACCGAAATGGAAATTAAAACCGTGGGAGCACATCAGGACGTTGCCCGAGCGCAAATGCGGCTTGATCGATTCCTGGTAAATCGGGCCTTGGACTTCGTCGGGGAGTAAAATATTGATAACATCGGCTGACTTGACGGCCTGGTCGACCGGCATCGGGCTGAAGCCATGTTCCTTTGCCAAATCATAGTTGGCCGACCCTGGACGCTGACCGATGACGACGTTGCAGCCACTGTCGCGGAGGTTTTGCGCCTGGGCATGCCCTTGCGAACCATAGCCTAGGATCGCGATAGTTTTATCTTTTAGGTGAGACAGATCAGCGTCGCCGCAGTAATAGATTGTAGCTGCCATGGGGAATGCAGTTCCTTGGGTTAAGAAATTTAAGAGAGTATTAGGCGGATGGTGAACTGTCCACCGGTTGGTAATCGCAGAACGAATGCCCGCAAACACTACGGACCATCGCGATTCGCCCGGTGCGAGCCAGTTCCGTAATCCCGTAGGCACGCATGCGATCGATGAACGCTTCCACTTTGTTTTCGCGTCCGCTGATTTCGACCATCATTTCCTCCGGGCCGACATCAACGATCCGGCCACGAAAAATATCAACCAGTTCTCGGATTTCGCTGCGGACCGAACCGACCGGTGCCTTGACCTTCATCAGCAAAAGGTCACGTTCCACGTAGTCATACGAGCTAATATCCTGTACACTTACGACAGTGACAATTTTCTCCAACTGCTTACGAACCTGCTCCAGCACTCGCGCATCGCCCACCACCACAAAAGTCATCCGAGACAAATTGGGGTGTTCGGTTTCACCGACCGCTAGCGAATCGATGTTATAACCGCGGGACGCCAACATCCCGGCAATATGGGCCAGCACTCCAGGAACATTTTGGACCAGTGCCGAAAGGATATGTCGCATTGGAAAAGCCTTGCTGAGGATCGCTGCTTTACACACAGATTCCGAGGACGAAAATAGCAAGCGAGCATGATAGTAGCGCCGCTGGCAACCAACAAGGCCCGCACAGAAACGCATTTCCCGCGATTCGTTGTCTCTGCTGGATTGGAAGCATGACATTCCGGATTGAACTGCCGTTATACCGGGGCCCTTTGGACCTGTTACTGTACCTGGTCCGCCGACAGGAATTGGATGTCACCGCGTTGTCGTTGACTCGCGTGATCGACCAATACTTCGCCTACATGGACGTCCTGCAGGAGCTGGATTTGGGGGATGTTGGCGACTTTTTGGAATTGGCCACCATCCTGGTTGAACTGAAAAGCCAAGCGGTTTTGCCGGCACCCGTCGGTGACGACACCGATGCTGTGGTGGAGGACCCGCAAGAAGAACTGGTCGAGCGTCTACTGGAATATCGCCAGATTCGCGATGCGGCTGCGATTTTAGATGAAATGGGGGAGCGTTGGCAGCAACGTTTTGCGCGACTTGCCGATAGCTTGCCACCGCGACAGATTGACCCGGGAAATCAACCGATTGCGGACCTGGAGCTGTGGGATTTGGTCAGTGCCTTTGGGCGAATCATGCGCGAGTCCAAGGGGCCGCCTCCGACCGAAGTGATTTATGACGACACGCCGATCCATGTTTATATGCAGCGCATTCACTCGCGGCTTTGCGAGCAACCTGCGGTGGCTTTGCTAGATATGGTGAGCGGCGGCATCCACAAATCAGCGCTGATCGGATTGTTTCTGGCCATGCTGGAACTGACCCGTCACCACGGCTGTGCCACGGTGGAAGATCCGCAAACCGGCGAAGTTCGCTTGGTGCGTGGTCCAAATTTCAGTCGCGATCTGAATGTCAATGAAGTCGATAACTACGATACGGAAAAAATGCAGGCTAGCAACCTGCCGGTGCAAGGACGCTGATTCAGTCTGAGGCTTGGCGGGTGACGATCGGGACGTATCCGATCTCCAGCCCCTCGGGCGGAGTCACCAGGACCCCGGGATCCAGGTCCGCCAGTTTGCCCAGCGTTGGCGGGGGCAGATACTGTCGTTGCTTCGTCCAGGTCCGGTGCAGCATTTCCACTCGCTGCTGCAGCACCTCGCGCTGGTCGCCGCTGAGGTCCGCGTTGAAGAGCGCGGGCTGATCCGCAAAACGATACCAGTAATAGGTGACAACGCTGCCGTCTCCCAGCCGAACCTGAAACGGCCCGGCGACAGGCCCTGGGGTCTTCCAACTACTTTCCGCCTCGTCCGGCGTAATGTACGGTTCAGGATGCGCGCTGCGGTGTCGCGGGAATTGCACCTGCCCCAGCCCGGTTTCGGTTGGCACCTCCTGCGGGCTTGCGGTGACCCAGCGCGGTTTGCCATTGGCATCTTGGTCCAGGCGGTAATATTCCGGCAGCGTGACGAATGCCCCGTGCTGTGCAACCGCGTTCCCGTCCCAGCGGTAGCCGAACGTCGTTTCGTCCAGCGCAGTCGGCGTGGCGAATGAATTCCAAGCGACAGGCACGCGATCGTCGCGTTGCGTGTTGGGTGGATAAATGCGCCAGGTCGCCCCCCCGCCTCCCTTGAAGGTGTGGACCACCGACGCCTCCGGGTCGATCGTTCCCGAGACCTCTTGGCCTCCGGCAAACCAGGCCTCGACTGCGTCCCACAGTGCGGCTTTGCTGTATGCGGTGATCTGATGGATCAGGGGCGCACTGTCGTCCCGGCTGGCCGGGAATAAGGTGGGAGCGACCCGTGCGTAGGTTTGCCCGCTTGCATCCGTGGCAACATATGCCGGGATATGCTGCGTCTCCATCTGCACGGCTTTGTTGGGATTGGCTGGCCGGGTGTCTAGAAACATCCCAGCCAGATCCGGGCGGTCGACGGTCGGTTGGGACCAGAAGTAAGGCAGGAAGAAGGTAACCGGACCCTTAAAATTGCCAGTGTTAAGGAACAACGTCCAACAGTGGTTGCCCGTCGGCACATCGCTGCCGGCGGTCGATTGCGTCGGGGAAGTAAGCGGCAGGGGCAAGTAGCCGTATCCGAACAACTCGCCCGCGGTCCCCTGCCGAAGATTCAAACCATCTGGCGGCCACAGCACCCAGGGACTCAGTTGCGCGATCGCGTAGTGACCCGCAGGGTTCTCCCAGTTGCGGCCCTTGCCAGCCCCGGGACCATTGGCCCAACGGACAAAATTCAGTGCCACCCCTCCCATAATGAACTTTGGCGTCTCCGTGGCAAAGCGGGTGTCGCGCCACCAACCCAGGCCGCCTTCGATGTCGGAATATATTTTTTCGGGCTTTGGGTCGTCATACTGAGCAAACATCCAGGTGCCGAACAAGCCGCTTTGAAACCGCGGACCGGGATAATTTTTCAGCAGCGGCCAAGCTGCGACGTACATGGAAAAGCCGCCGTTGTAGGATGGATCCACCCGCTCATGCGGGACCAACAGGTAGCCTGCCATTTCGCTTTTCGTCGGTGCCTGCGGCTCTGCTGCGCCCCCGACCTGTGGCCAAAATAGCAGCAGGAAAAGGCCAGCCGTCGTGGAGCGAGCCGGGTTAGCGGACATAAAAAAACCTTTGGGGAAAACGTATAGAATTTTGAATTCGGAGCCGCGCACTAGACGTAATATAAAAGAGAAACACTAGCCCACTGCGTGTTCGACGGGCCAAAAGCATAAAAACTTGAGCCCGTGTTTCGGCGGTCAACGCATAGAACGACAGCATCAACAACAGCCCCCAGAGCATCATCGCTGCCACACTTCAGATTCGTTTTGCATTTCGGTACGGTCGTCCGGGAGCGTTTACGACGGCGGGTCGGCAACGTTGGGGCGGGAGGGCATCTCCCGCGACTGCAGCCAATGGGTCAACGTTCTAACCATCGCACCGGTGCCCCCTGCGTCTCGCTGCGGCGTTGCGTTGCTGGCAAAGGCGGGTCCCGCAATATCGATGTGCAACCATGGTACCTGGCCGACGAAAGCTTCCAAGAACTTTGCCGCAGTGGTTGCGCCTCCCCAGCGTCCCTCCCCCACGTTCTTTAGATCGGCGATTTTCCCCTTGACTTGGTCATCAAAAAACGAATGCATTGGCAAGGGCCAAACCCATTCGCCTTGCGAATCGGCTGCGGCCTGGATCTCCGCCTGCAACGCCCGGTCGTTTCCCATCAGGCCAGAGATTTCGGTTCCCAACGCAACAACGCAGGCCCCTGTCAACGTTGCCAAATCGACAATCGCTGCCGGTTTTGACTGCAACGCAACATCCAACGCATCCGCCAGAACGACACGCCCTTCGGCATCGGTATTGTGGATTTCAACTGTCTTGCCGCTCCGAGTTGTAATCACGTCTCCCAATCGATAGCTGTTGCCATCGATCATGTTTTCCGCCAGTGCCAAAATGCCCTCAACATTGCACGGCAGTTTCAATTCCGCGATCGCTTGCATCACCCCCACAACCGTTGCTGCCCCGGCCATGTCACATTTCATATCCAGCATTGAATCGGTGGGTTTCAGCGAATAGCCGCCCGTGTCAAACGTGATACCCTTGCCCACGAAGACGACGGGCGGCTGCTGTGGGTCCCCACCCCGGTGGCTCAGTTTCACCAATCGCGGCGGATTGGCCGAACCCTGACCGACTGCCAAAATCGCCTGACAACGCTCGGCAACCAAGCGATCTTGGTCCCAAATCTCGACTTGCAGCCCCTGTTCGGACGCGACCTTTGCCGCCCATTGCGCAAAGGATTCGGGAAACAAATCATTGGCTGGCTGGTTTACCAGATCCCGAGTGCGATTAACAGCGTTCCCGACGATTCGTCCGCGTTCCAGCACTGCGGAGTTTATCCCTGGAAACGCGAGCGTCTCCGGCGGAAACCGCTCCGGTTGGCTTTTTCGGATGGCTTGCCCCTCGGTGCCGTGCAGCGCACCGGCGACCAATGCGGCTTGGCCGGCGTCACCCCACAGGGAGACAAACCCTACGGCAAGCCTCTTTCCGGGATTTTTCGTCAACGCCCGCAGAGCCGTTGCGCCGATCTGGAATGCGTCTCCCACACTCAAATCACCTGCGTTGCCCAAGCCAACCAGGAGCGCCGATTCGTACGCAGCGGGCTCGGGCAGCGGCACCAGCGACGGGTCAAAACGTTTGGCCGAAACGCAGCCGGCCTTCCAAGCCGCTACCAAGAAATCCGTCAAATCGGGCGACAAATCGGCCGCTGCCGCGGCCAGTGTTCCGTTTTCGTCGATTCCCAACACGATACAATCACAGGCAGACGGCCATTGATTGATAAGTTTCATCGCGAGTCACTTCCATTGAGATTTACAAAAATTGCTTTTGACCCTTGGTCTGTAACAGCATACACATTTCGATTGCCACTGCCGACATGGCCGCAAGGGCAGACGGCTGGTCGCTGCGGGCTTGTGCGGCAAAGTTCCTGATGTTCTGTTTAGGCGAGCGGCAGATTCAATGGTCCGCTTCCCCGGTCCTGTGCACCAGGAATCGACGCGAATGGACAGGGAGAGTTTTTCCCCACGATTGCCACGGCGGCGAATCGGGGTAGGCGAATTGAATGCGATAACTTACTTCCCAACGATTTGTGACCGTCCCCCGACCCGATTGACCTCCTTTCCATCGCGAATTTCATGAAGCACCGAAGTACCCGAGAGGCAGTGGTTGACCTTCGTCAGGGAGGCTATCTAATCGAATGCGACCAAGAGGTGGACCCGCACTTAGAGATGGCCGAAATCCAACGTCGGGTTTACGCTTCCGGCGGACCTGCGGTCCTATTTCATCGCGTTCGCGGCTGCCGGTTTCCGATGGTATCCAATCTGTTTGGCAGCTTGCAACAAGCGAGGTATTTGTTTCGGCATACGCTGGAATCGGTTCGCCGATTGATTGAACTGAAAATTGATCCCCAAGCGTTGCCGAAGCGTCCGCTGCGATACGCCACGGTCCCCCTGACCGCATTGCGAATGCTGCCTCGGTACACTCGCCGGGGAGCGGTGCAAGCGGAAAGCTGTCCGCTGCACGAATTACCGCAGTTGAAATGCTGGCCCGACGACGGCGGTGCGTTTGTGACTTTACCCCAAGTCCTAACCGCGGACCCAGCCTCGGCCACTTCCCTGATGCGAGTTAACTTGGGGATGTACCGCGTGCAGCTTTCGGGCAACGACTACGACCCGCAATCGGAGGTCGGATTGCACTATCAGATCCACCGCGGCATCGGTGTACATCACCAGGCCGCTATGGCTCGCAACGAGCCGCTTCCCGTGACGATCACCGTGGGGGGGGCACCAGCGATGACATTGGCGGCGGTGATGCCGCTACCCGAAGGGCTGACAGAACTGACCTTCGCCGGTGCCCTGGCGGGACACCGCATGAAAATGCTGCGGCCTCCCGGGTTGGCCCCGGT
>SLFV01000345.1 GCA_007124075.1 Roseimaritima sp. | reverse complement strand
TGACGTATTTTTGGAACATCATTTGCCATACCTAAGATCGATCGGGACTTCGATCGTGGTTAGCGTGGCGGGACGCAGCGAGGCGGAGTACGTCAGGCTGGCGGAGCGGGTCGGACAGCAATCCGGGGTTGCGGCGGTCGAACTGAATTTGTCCTGCCCCAATGTTTCCGGCGGCGTCGACTTCGGAACCGATGCCGAACGCTGTAGGCGAGTGGTTGCCGCCACCCGCGACGTGTGCGGTGTCCCGCTGTTGGCAAAGCTGACGCCCAATGTAACACGCATCGCCGACATCGCGTCGGCCTCCCAGGAGGGGGGGGCGGATGCAGTGTGCCTAGTAAACACAGTGCTGGCGCTGGCGATTGATTGGCGAAAGCAGATTCCGATGTTGGGAAATGGGATGGGTGGGTTGAGCGGACCGGCGATTAAACCGATCGCGTTGCGATGTGTGAGTCAGGTTTTCCAGACGTGCCAGATTCCGATTATCGGCATTGGTGGCATCGCGACCATTGATGATGTGATGGAGTTTCTTATTGCGGGGGCTTCGGCGGTGCAAATCGGAACCGCAAACTATTACGATCCCAAAGTTTCCACCAGACTGATCGATCAATTGCCCGACGCATTGGCTTCGCTGGGTGCCGGCCGGGTCGCCGATGTGGTTGGTTCTCTGCGTATTTAGCACTGAAACACATTTGTCTTACGAATTCTTTGCAAAGGCTGAAACGATGGCGATTCCGGATTGGACGGTCGAACTACTGAAGCGGCAGATCAACGACATTGCCGTACAACTGAAGAACCCCGAATCGATTCATCACCTGCGGCAGCGGGCGATGGAATTTTTGCACGATTTACCGCAGACGGCATCTCGGTTCTGGGAACAGGCTCGCGAGGGGGGGGCATTTTCCAGCGTTCCGGTCTACCTTTCATCCGCTTCGGTTTTGAACGCATCGGGTAATTTTTGTGGCGGCCCCGTGGTGGGTGCCCCGGTTCGCAGCAGTGTGATTCATGCAGGCGTTCTCGATTGGAATCATTTTCGTTTGGAGCAAGAACACCAGTCGTCAATTCAGCACGAACTGAGCAAATTCGCTACGCAGGTCGGTGCGGACGACTGCTTGGTCAGCAATGGCTGGGATGCATCCTGCGCGGCCGTGGCTGCGCTAGCGACCCAGCGCGGAGGAAGGCTGTTTCTGCCACGCTGCTGCGCAACAAAATTGCCCAGCGGAAGGCTGATTCCGGAAGCACTTGGGGCAGCCGCCGACGTTGTGGAAGTCGGTGCCGTCGATGGTGTCGATGCCCAGCAGTGGCAACGGCTTTCCCTGCAATCCAATGACACGATTGTCTTCACCGATCGCATTGACCAGGCGTGTCTGCCCGGGCCAAACCTTGGTGGTTTACTGGTGCAACTTGCGCCGCACGCGACACTGCATCCACTTTCCGGCTGCAACGAAACCCCGCCATCGCTATCGGGGCTGCTTTCCGCTGGCATCCAACTGGTTGTTACCTCGGCCGCTGGCTGGCTGGGGGGGCCCGCCTGTGGGTTGATCTTTGGTCCGCGCTCGGAGTTACAATCGCTGCGGGAGTGTTCTTTGTGGCTAGCCTTGCAGGCGAACGTGACGGTGCAAAGCATGGCAACCGCAGCGCTGGCGGAACGTTCACCATTGCATGATTTCTTGGAAGTTTCCTTGGAAAACCTGCAGCATCGCGCACAGCATTTGTCGACTCGCCTGGCCGCATGCGCCCCAACCGAGGGCGGATGCATTGCGGAATGCCTCATTACCGAGGAAGCCGCGCGGCTGGCCGAAGGGCAACCGTTTTGGGTACCGTCTCGACAACTCGCGTTGCGTCACGCAACCCTAGCGGCCAAAGACTGGGCGGCCAGCCTGCTGCGGCAACAGCCAGCCGTTCTGGCCGACGTTCAAGATGACCGGCTGGTTGTCGATCTACGCTGGATCGATGCGGGACAGGATGCCGCGCTGGCTCAGGCTCTAGGGGCAAAGCCCGAATTCCTTGACGAGCAGGATGTGCCGTAGTGTCAACGTGTGCTAAATCGCGTGCGGTTCTGGGCTTTGCCCTTGCCGCAGTGATGATGCGGTCGTGCGGGTGATTGCTGCGGCGCCGTGCCGTGGGCGGTAGGTTTCTAGCTACCGGATGGACGCAGTGCGCCCAATTGCCACAACCGGAATGATCCAGTTGGCACTAGATTTGTCTTGAACGTCCATCCATCTACCTATCTGCTCAATTGCTCCGTTTCGATCTAGGACATGACACCATGAGCGTCGCTGCTGACCATCGGATTGTTTGTCGTTTTTTTTCTCAGGAAGATTTACTGCGTAGCGGGTGCTTGGATATTCGCATGGCATTGGACGCGGCGCGTTCAGCGATGGTGGCCTATGCGGAGGGTCACGTCTTGTTCCCGGAAAAGATTGTGCAGATTTTCGATGAAAGCACGCAGGAACGCATCAATTGTTTGCCAGCGACGTTCATGCCGGAGAAGGTCTGTGGCATGAAGTGGGTCTCCGTGTTTCCCCCCAATCCTGTTTTGTACGGTCTGCAAAATTTAACAGCCGTGATCATGCTTAGTGAGATCAAGCATGGGTTTCCCTTAGCATTCATGGAGGGAACGCTGTGTTCGAACATCCGGGTCGGCACCATGGGTGCCCTTGCAGCGCAGTATCTTGCCAGAAAGGATTCGGAGTCGATTGGATTTATCGGTGCGGGTGAACAAGCAAAAATGCATTTGATCGCACTTAAGACGGTCTTGCCATCGCTCCGGCAGTGTCGTGTGGCGGCGAAAGCGTCGGAGGAGGAGCAACAATTTGTCCGCCAAATGCAGCCGATCATGCCCGATTTGGAATTCCAGGCCACTGGTGGTGACCTGGAACAGGCAACCAGCGGAGCGGACGTCATCGTGACCGCGACCAGTGCCCAGGCTCCGCTGCTGAAGGCAAAATGGATGAAGGAGGGTTGCTTTTACTCGCATATCGGCGGCTGGGAGGACGAATACGCGGTGGCCAAGGGATGTGACAAGATTGTTTGTGACGATTGGGAAACCGTAAAGCACCGCACGCAGACGCTCAGCCGTATGTACAAGGACGGTGAGCTGACCGATCAGGATGTCCACGGAAACCTGATTGAACTTCTTCAGGGCAAGAAATCTGGCCGGGAAAACGACCGCGAACGGACTTATTTTAATGCCGTTGGGTTGGCGTACGTCGACGTCGGGATCGCCCATGCGATGTACCAGCGAGCCACCCAGGCTGGCGTTGGCCAGGAACTGACCATTCAGCAAGAAATGATCTTCGATCACGACGAACTGAAGGACTGGGTCCGGTTTTAGCAGCGGCTGGTTTTA
>SLFV01000411.1 GCA_007124075.1 Roseimaritima sp. | reverse complement strand
TGCTGCGGTTGCAGAGGCACCGAAGGCCTTGGAGACAGCGAAGCCTGGTTCGACGGTCCCTGCTGTCTTCCAAGCGTCGGACAACCCCATCGGTGCGTTGCTGGGGGGACGAATTGGCAGCGAGGCATTCAAGTACTCGCTCGCCTACACGCTGGACGGAATCGATTACAGCCTAGACCTGGAGGGACGGATTTCCGCGTCCTTCGCGGGCGCGTCTGCCAGTCCCAGCAAAGCGTCGCAGAAGTAACCGCAGCCCGGTTTTGTTGGCAAGCCACGCGAATTCCGCCGCGTCGCTCTCAATTCCGGCCCTGTCGATCAGCGCGGTCCAACCACATTGTGAGTTGGGGGCGGTGGGCCGGTCGCACGGCAATCAACGTCGAACTTGCTGTGGGGTGTTGCTTTAAGGCGGTTTGGTGTAAAATGATCGGGCGGTCTCGCCCTGGAACCGGTAATCGACTCGACCACCAACGCGCCCGGCGATTGGGCGCGGGCGTGATCCCGAAGAAAATCCCCCGAGATCCGTGGTCGTTGTTGCTTCCAATGCTCGACGCAGGTCTGTTTGATTCGCAAGTGTGATTGCGCACGAACCTGTCCCGCCCCTTATGCCGTTGTTACGGTCCCACCGATGAGCTTCGATAAATGCCTAGCTGGGCTTTGGCACCTTACGCCGTTTTCTTTCGCGACCAAGACGGCAGGTTGCCGGAGAGCTCCGCTGCCTGTCCGCCAGTTTCGAGTCCCTTTCGGTGCCGCGTTGCGGGGAGCGCTATTGCCCTTGGTTCTCGGTTGGGTCTGTGCCACGGTCCCAGCGTTGGCTCAGCAGCCAAAGGGAATGGAGATTCGCTTTGACTCGGATATCAGGCCGATTTTCAAGGCGTACTGTTTCCATTGTCATGGCGAAGAGCACGACTTGGCTGGCGGGCTTGACCTGCGACTGCGCAGTCTGATCGCCCGTGGGAGTGATTCCGGCGAGGTCGTCGTTGCGGGCGACTCCGACGCCAGTTTGCTGATCGATTATGTCGCCTCCGGAGTGATGCCGCCTCAGGAGGATCAGCAATTGGGTGAGGACGATATCGCGTTGCTGCGGCGCTGGATTGACTCTGGCGCGGCTGGTGGGGACGAACCGGAGGAATTGCCCCGGCCGGGCGAATTTTTTGTGACGCAGCAGGAACGCCAGCACTGGGCGTTCCGCAGGATCGTCAAACCAGCGGTACCGTCGCCTGGGGACGTGGCAGCCGCGATCGATAATCCGATCGATGCATTTGTGGCGGTGGAACACCAACAGAACGGCGTGTCGTTTTCGCCCGAAGCCGATCGGGTGACGTTGATTCGCCGGGCGACCATTGACCTGCTGGGCATCCCGCCCACGGCCGAGGAAGTGGCTGACTTTGTCGATGATCCTTCGCCGGATGCGTATACGCGTCTAGTCGATCGCTTACTTGATTCGCCCCATTACGGCGAGCGCTGGGGGCGGCACTGGCTGGATGTCGTTGGCTACGCCGATTCCGAGGGTTATGTCGACGACGACCCGGAGCGACCCGATGCTTGGCATTACCGTGATTACGTGGTCCGGTCCTTCAATGCTGACAAACCTTGGGATCGTTTTATCCTGGAACAACTGGCGGGTGATGAATTGGCCGGCGTTACGCACGCCAACGCGCAGTCGCGAGCGAATGCTGACCAACATGTTCGCGAACTGTTGACGGCGACGGGTTTTTTGCGGATGGCACCCGACGGCACCGGCGCCAAACCGATGGATTTGGCGTTGGCGCGGAACGAGACAATTACGGAGACTTTGAATATTGTCGCTTCGTCGCTGCTGGGAATGACGATCGGATGCGCGGAGTGTCACGATCACCGCTTCGATCCGATCCCGCAGGCGGATTTTTATAGCCTGCGTGCCGTGTTTGCGCCGGTGTTTGATGCGGACCACTGGCGGACGCCACAGGACCGACGGGCTGCGTTGCTGTCGGACCAAGCAAAGGCCGCGGCCGACGATCTGGAGCAGCAGGCGAAGGAGCTGCAAGCCGAACATGATCGGATCAAGGAAGAAATGGTCCAATTGATAGGCCAGCGCATTCTGGATGACGTTCCGGAGGAGGACCGCGCGGCGGCGGTCGAGGCGTTCACCACGCCGCGAAAAGATCGGACGGGGGAACAGCAGCGGTTTCTTGAGGAAAAGTACCCGATGCTGGGGCAGTTAGTGGCCGGGCGTCTGCATCTTTACCTGGCGCGCTATAAAGACGGGGATGAGCTGAAGGAGAAGTACGAATCGCTGTCGCAGCAGGCTAGTGAAATCCGTGCACGCAAGCCTCAGCCGGAATACATCCGCGTGGCAACGGAGGACACCAAGCAGGTCCCCGAGACGTATGTCTTCTTTCGTGGCGACCTGAACTCGCCACAGAAGAATGCGGTGCCCCCCGGCGGGGGATTGAGTGTGTTGGAAGAATCGTTGCCCAGTCGGTTTGCCGAAAATGATCCGTCGCTGCCGACTACGGGTCGACGTTTGGCGTTTGCCCGCTCCCTGGCAGGTGGCGACCACCCGTTGGTCCCGCGGGTATTGGTCAACCGGTTTTGGATGCATCACTTTGGCAAGCCTTTGGTTGATTCTCCCGGCGATTTCGGATTGCGCGCCCCGCCCCCGTCGCACCCCGAGCTCCTGGAGTGGTTGGCGGCCGATTTTGTCCAAGCCGGCTGGCGGTTAAAACGCTTTCATAAGCTGGTGATGACCTCCCGCACTTACCGCCAGGCAACGCGGGCGGATGCGACTGGCGAGCAGATAGATGCTGACAATCGGCTGCTGTGGCGGATGCCGGTGCGACGTTTGGAGGCCGAGTCGGTGCGTGATTCGATCTTAGCGGTCAGTGGTTCGTTGTCGCGCCAGCCGTTCGGCCCGCCGGTTCCGGTCCGGGTCGATGACGGTGGTCTGGTGACGTTGGCCGCTGGTGCCAATGGGGTGCGGCGGTCGCTTTACGCCCAGTACCGGCGCAGCCAACCGGTTTACCTGCTTGATGCCTTCGATAATCCAGCGATGGAACCGAACTGCGAGCGCCGTGTCGCCTCAACCGTCGCAACCCAGTCGCTGACGATGCTGAACGACCCATTCATTGTTCAACAAAGCGCGGCGTTGGCTGAACGGATCGTGCGGGAGACCGGCGACCAGGCGGAGCTGGATCGCTGGATCGTGCGGCTCTGGGAGTTGGCCTACGGCCGGGCTCCCCAAGAGGATCAGCGAATGCGGATCACCCGTTACCTGCAACAGCAGCAAGCCGATTTCCAGCAGCGGAAGGTTGATGCACCAGGACGTGCCGCGCTTGCATCGCTGTGCCAAGTTGTTTTCGGCAGCAACGAGT
>SLFV01000400.1 GCA_007124075.1 Roseimaritima sp. | reverse complement strand
CAGTCTCTGGCTTGGGTGCTGCCTCCAACCCTCCAGCAATCGCGTTCATGGATCACTTGGCAACAAATTCGCAGAATTACGATTGGCTGTGGATGTGGCCGTTGCCACTCTACGTCATCTTATTTTTGGCGGGGGTTCTGGTATCGCTAGCCGTGGTTACGTATTCGTTTTCCAAGCCGATGAGGTGGTGGCGACGCGTGACACTTACCACACTGCGATGCGGGGTATTGTGGTTGCTGCTGGCCATGGTAAGCGGTCTGTCGCAGTCCGCCTATGAAACGGAAAACCCCGATTTGGTGATCCTGCTGGACGACTCGGGCAGCATGGCCGAAGGCCAACCCTCGCCGTCCTCTGGCAGCACGATCCAACAGACGAATCGTTTCCAACAGGCGATTCAGGTGTTGACGGAGGAACCAGCCCGGTTTGAGCGACTGCAAAAACAATATCAGTTGCAAATCCGCACGTTCACCCAGTCGATCCCCCCTGATCGAGAAACCCTGATGAAACTGGATGCTCAGCACAATGCCAGTCCCATCGGGCGTTGGTGGCAGGAGAGCTTGTCCGGGCAACGTGGTCGTCGGACAGCGGCGGTCGTTATGCTCACCGACGGAATTGTGACCGAGGGTGCATCCGTGGAAAGTGCGTCTCAGTTTGCCGCCGCACAGGGGGTCCCATTGGTGGCGATTGGCCTGGGTAGCGATCAGCCACCTATCGACGTTCGTATCGAGGATGTGCTGACTGATTCGTGGGTCTTGTTGGGCGATTTAGTGCAAGTCCAGGCCTGGGTTCGACTGGCGGGGGTAACCGCAGGCACGGCCGTCCAGGTTCAACTGATCGATCAGGAATCGGGTGCAACGTTAGACCAGCAATCGGTTCGCGCAACCGGGAAACCGCAACAGGAGAAATTGACGTTTCAGTTCGTTCCGCAACGCGAGGGCGACGTGTCGCTGGCCGTTGAAGCGACCGAACTGGCTGGGGAAATCGACACCGAAAACAATCGTCGGGAGCTGGTGATCGATGTTCGCAATCAACCGCTGAAAGTGCTGTTGGTCCAGGATCAGCCCAGCTACGAGTACCGCTACTTGAAACACATTCTAGAGCGAGCTCGAGCGGTGGTTGCCGGGGAGCCAGCGGACGCCGAACCGCCGGAATTAATTGATTTGACCGTGGTGCTGCAAAGCGGCGATCCGCGTTATGCCCGGCAGGACCGTGCGGCAGAGGTGCTGCCTCCGGTCGGTGTCTCCCGACTGGGGGCTTTCGACGTCATCATTCTAAGCGATGCCGCCGCGTCGCTGCTGGGCGAGGTGTTCCTACAGCAGGTGGCCGAGGTTGTCACCCAGCGTGGCGTCGGCTTGATGGTGATCGCCGGGCCAAGGCACTTGCCCGCAGCGTTGGCTGGCACGCCCCTGGATCAATTGCTGCCCGTGGATCCGGGACTGGTAGCGGAACCTTCGCAATCCGCCTCCGTCCAGCGAATTCGCTTGACCTTGTTGGGGCAACAGACGGCCTCGCTGCAACTTTCCGACGCGGCGTCTTCTGGATCGCTGCCGGGCGTCACGGCGGTTTGGCAAGCGCGGCGTCTTCGCCCATTGGCACGCATCCTGCTGGAAACCGACCGATCCACGCCGCTGCTGCTGTCGCAGTTGGTGGGGGCGGGCCAAGTACGCTTGCAATTGACCGACGAAATGTTTCGTTTGGAATCGTTCGATGGAACCGGACGACTGCACGAACGGTATTGGCTGCAGACCATTCGCGATTTGGCTCGTGGTAAACGCCGAGCGATGGAGTCCCCGTGGCGAATCGAAATTGCGGACGATACCTTCCTGGAAGGTGCCAGCGTTCCCGTGACTGTTTCTGCGGCGACCAGGCAGGAACAGATTCGCTTGCAAGCTCTCAGCGCGGGGCACACGCAGGAACTGAGCCTGCAGCCTGTGGAACCGGGGGGAACTTTATTTCAAGGCCACTTCCAGCAGTTGCCTGCTGGCGATTACCGCGTGATGCTCATCGAACCGTTGCTGCAATCGGGCGATCCACCGCAGGCGTCCTTTCGAATAGAAGCGGCACCCTACGAACTGCAAAGGTTAGACAGTGACTTTGAGGGGCTACGACAAGCGGCCGCGGTGACCGAGGGCCAATTTTTGACTTGGCAGCAGGCTCTAGGCGATGCATTCGAAAGTGCCATACCGGCAGCAGATGCGATCAAAATTCGTCCCCTCGCTCCGCTCCCGATTTGGAATCATCCGTTGGTTGCCATGCTCCTGTTCGCTATGCTGACGGGAGAGTGGTTGCTCCGGCGGCGGTGGGGGCTGTTGTAAGACGACGGTCCTGGGAAATCGTTCTTTGAATGTGTGTAGTTACGACAGGTGTATCGCTAGGCTCCCCGGGACCAAGAGAACCTCCTAACAGAACCCTGCAAATGCTCCCGCGTCGCTTGGGATCGTGCGACGCATGTTACCCGCACAATGCTTCGAACCCGCGAAAGTGATACCATGCGAGCCCGATTTCTTGCACTTTTGACAGCGGCGATGGTCATTCCGTTGACGACCTTTATGCTCCGCGATGCGGTTCCATCGTTGCGACGGCCGCCGGCGATTTACTCGGGCGGCACCAGTTACCGGGAGACTCGGTTGCCTTTCCAGTTTACCAATTTGGGGAAACCCGTCGTTGGCCTGCCGTTGATAACCAATGTCCAGATCGTCGACTTTACCGGTGATGGCCAAAATGAGGTGTTAGCTGCCGATGCTTTGGGCAATCAGATTGTGCTGTTGCAACAGCAAACGGACGGTTCATGGGAGGAATCGGTCTTAATCGCCGATGTGATGGCGCCGGCGCATATTACCGTTGTTGATATCGATCAGGACGGAGACCTAGATGTGATCGTCTCGATCCTCGGAAACATCATGCCTGATGATGGGGTGATCGGGAGGGTTGAGTTATTCGAGAATCGTGACGGTGAGTTTGTAAGGCATGTGATTTTGGATGACGTGCGTCGTGTGGCGGATGTGCAGTGCGGGGATTTCAACGGTAATGGCCGGATTGACCTGGCGGTCGCGGTTTTTGGCTACGCCCGTGGTGCGGTCCTGTGGCTGGAAAACCTTGGCAATTTTCAGTTTCGCGAGCACGAATTGCTGAACGCTCCCGGCGCGATTCATGTGCCGGTGGGTGATTTTGATGGGGACGGCGATCTGGATATTACGGCCATTGTCACCCAAGACGAGGAGGAATTGTGGGGTTTTGAAAACCAGGGGGACGGCACGTTCGTGGCCAGGCGACTGTGGATGACGGTTAACATGGATTTGGGCGGGGCGGGGCTTGTGGCAGCCGATCTGGATGGTGATGGGGACCTAGATCT
>SLFV01000395.1 GCA_007124075.1 Roseimaritima sp. | reverse complement strand
TTTCCCCCTCCGCCGGCCTTACAGCGGCATCGTTGTATTTCGCCTGGACCAGCGCCAGGCTTTCCCTCAGCGAATTCAGTTCCAACTGCTGCTGCCGGCTGGGGACCTCTAGCACGGGGGGAGTTTGAGGATCGCCGCCCGCCCCATTGACGGGTGTTTGATTGAACAAATCAAACAACGCAAAGTAATCCCTCTGGGATATTGGATCGTACTTGTGGTCATGACAGCGGCAGCAATTCAAGGTCAATCCCAGCCACACGGTACCCAGCGTTTCGGTCATGTCAAACACATACTCGACACGGTTTTCTTCCGCGATCCGCCCCCCTTCGCCGTTGATCATGTGGTTACGAAAGAACCCGCTGGCTAACTTTTGTTCGTCCGTTGCATTGGGTAACAGGTCTCCCGCAACTTGCCACAACGTGAATTGATCGAACGGAAGATTGCGATTGAAAGCATCCACAACCCAGTCGCGCCACGGCCACATTGTTCGCTCCCGATCCCCTTGGTAGCCATTGGAATCGGCGTATCGAGCAGCGTCCAACCAGTCCCACGCCATCCGTTGGCCGAAAGCGGGTGACTGCATTAGCTGATCAACCATCCGCTGATAAGCTTCGTCGGAAGGTTCAGCCAGAAAAGCATCTAGTTGTTCAGCCGTCGGCGGCAAACCGGTCAGGTCAAGGCTGACGCGCCGCAGTCTTCGGGCGGGATCGGTCGCTTCTGCCGGTCGCAAACCTTGGCGTTTTAGTTCCGCATGCACAAACTGATCGATTGGTCCAAGATTCGCCCGTGACTCATCGTCCAAGATTTTCGGATCGGGTAACAGCGGCTTTGTCAGCGGCGAATAAGACCAGTGATCGTTCCATGTTGCCCCCTGATCAATCCAGACACCGATAATCTCCACCTCCTCGGCGGATAAATTTCGATTTGAATGGGGGGGTGGCATCCTGAGATCTGGATCCTTGCTGGCGATGCGTTGGAAAAGCTCACTGGCCTGACGGTCTTCCGCTGTCACCCAATCACGGAGTCCTGACTCGGTGTCCAAACGCAGATCGGCTTGGCGATCATTGGCATCGGGCCCGTGACAATGGAAACAATTTTCCGAAAGCAAAGGCCGAATGTCACGAGCGAAATCGATCGTCCCATCGGCAGCTTCGCAAGCCGTGAAACTGATCGTCAAGAGAACGACTGCAGAAGCCGAAAAACGGAGCAATCGTGGAGCCAAACGGAGGGATGCAAACATAGCGACGATCTTGGAGACGACGGCCATTGCCGCCGTGGTCCTTAAGTGCGGCAAACGATCATCGTAGGAGTTCTGCACGGCGGGCGAGATTAATTCAGGCAAGTGGCAGCCGGGAACCTGCCAGCCCTCCGCACAACCTTCCCCCTGTCCCGTGGCGAGGTCTTGGGGGAAACCGATGAAAAGGACAGATACTGCTCCCTTGCCCCTCATTGTAGCAGGAATCTTTGTGTGTTCAAATTGTGTGGCCGTTCGCAAAACCGTCTTGGGGCTCCGTGCTGACAGGGCGGAACGGTAATGATGATAAAAATCCTCAGCGACTTTTCAGTGACGCTAGATAGGCTACTAAATCACGCATTTCCCGAGGGGTTAAATGTTTGCTCAGGTCGGCAGGCATCGCGGAAGGGCCTGTTTTTCTCGCAACAATACTGTCGACCTCCAGTGTGACCTTTTTTCCGTCAGCCAGGATCAAATCGATCTCTTCCGCCGTCTCGCGCAAAATGATGCCCGCATACGACGCACCTAGATTGTCGGCCAGGACTACCGTTCCATACCCTTGGGCAATTGCAGCATCGGGCAGGATGATCGATTCCAGTAAATACCGGCGATCGCGTTTTTCGGCAATCGAAGTCAGGTCAGGGCCTACCTCACCCCCTCTGCCGTTGACACGATGACAGCGAACACATGAAATCTCAGTGCGTTCGTGAAAAAGCTTTGCGCCTGATTCAACGTTCCCGCCTTCCAGGGTCGCCACCCAATCGCCCAGTGGCGTGCTTCGGCTCCGATGCAGCAATTTGTTTTGCACCTGTTGTTGTAGCGAAGGTGACAAACGCTTCTCGGCCGCTTCCAAGAAGTTTAACTCCGAATCGGCGGGTAACTGATCTGCCAGGAATTGTTCAGCTCCCCAGTCAAGTAATTCCTGTGTTTTTTCCACGGGCAAGAAGCCGACCAAATCCCAACCGTTCTGCCGTTCCTCGGTTGCGCGACTCCGAACGGCTTGGTATACCGCCGGGGCAGCTTCCGCCGACGCATGTCGAACCAACACATCCAGTGCCGCCACACGCAGTGACACCTGTTGCGATTGCAACGATTGCCGGGCCACCGGCAACGCGCTGTCGGGATCAATCCCCGCCAAAGATTGCAAAGCCGAGGCGCGTGTTTGGGGGTTCAGGGTGCGAGTTGCAACGCGTTGTTGCAGCGTGGGAACCACATCTTTCAGGCCAAGCCGTGCTGCAACGGCCACGGCTTTGGACTTCACTTCCTCCCTTGCCTGCAACAATCGGGGCATCGAAACTGCCAGAGCCGTTGCGGCATCAATGGCGGAGCGAGAATCTTTTTGAAGGGGGCGATACTCGTTGAGGACTCGATCCAGCGGCTCAGGATCATTCCACGTAGACAGCATCTCCAACGCTTCCACTTGCATGGCTGTAACGTTACTTGCCTGGGCTGCAAATTGGGCCAATCGCTGCGCGGATTCGGCACTGCCAATGCGATAGTTCGCGTTTAAGGTTCGCCGCAAGGTTTCGACATCGGTCATCGGCTGTTCAATTAGCATTGCCAACGCCTTGTCCGCTGCAGAAATTGCCGAATCGTGGATCGCGCGCGCCGCTTCGCCGACCACCAAATTCGAGGCATCGTCCAGAAACTCTGCTACACCCGCGTGCCGCCAACGCCGCAGCACGACCACAGCGACCCGCCGCACCGCTTCGCTGGGATGTTGTCGCAACTGCAAAACCTGTTCGGCCCGAGCGACCCCCAGCAACGCCATCATGCCCGCGTGCCGCAGGGCCGGATCGGCATTGTCATTTTCTTGCAGCAACCCAACGATGTCGTCAAACGCATCGCTGGCTTGCAACTGTCCAAGTGCCATGGCGGCAAAATAGCGGCAGCGTGCGATCGGGTCGGCAAGCATCCGTCGTAGTTGCTTTCGTGTGCCCGTTGGTAGTTGCTCCGCGGTTGCGTGCTGTCCGATCCACTGAGCGGAAGCGGCACGGATTTCCGCGTTTGAATCTGCCAGCAACGTTGCTATCGGATCGATACACCGCTGGCGGCATTGGTTGTTTTGGCGCGAACATTGATCCAATCCCCAGATCGCATGCAGGCGCGGTTTCCAGT
>SLFV01000155.1 GCA_007124075.1 Roseimaritima sp. | reverse complement strand
TTCGTGGTGAATCGTTTCCGTTGCCCCAAGCGGTATGGGATCAGGTTCGCAGCGGTCGAACGATGCTGGTGCCCCCGTTTTCATTGCCCCTGCAGACCGTTGTTGACCACCAGACGTTGCCAGTCGGGCACCCCGTGTTGGCAGCGGTAACTCCGCTGCGATCCAAAGGCATTGTCAACGGTTTGGTGGCTGTGTTAATTGATGCCGATCAAGAGTATGCGAGACTTTTCCAGGGCACGGGAGCTGACGGCCCTGTGACTTTTGCTTTTGACCGCCGTGGGCGATTGGTCACCGACACCTCACCGAGGACGCAGTTGCAAGCAGACCCAACGGCGGATCGAAATCACCGACCCGGTTCACGCCCCACCGTTGATTTAATGCGGTCGGGGACGACCACGGACCCAACGCAGCTTGCGGCCAGTGCGACTCGGGGCGGAACCGACTACGACGTCGATGGCTACACCGATGTCCGTGGCGTGGAAGTCGTGGGGGCGTGGACGTGGCTGGAAGATTTGGGGGTCGGGGTTGGCACCGAAATCAAGAAGGAAACGGCGTTGGAAGCACTGACCCGTCTGAACACGGCTTCCGGGATGCTGATAGGGATTGTCGCGGCGCTCTGTTTTGGTCTGACAATTCTGACGATGGTCAACCAAAACTTGAAGCTGCGAGCCACGCTGGCAGACCACCGAGCCCGGCGCTTGGGAAATTATGAATTGATCGAAACCATCGGGTCCGGCGGGATGGGAACCGTTTATCGTGGGCAGCACCAGCTATTGCGTCGCTCGGTCGCGATCAAAGTCTTGCAGGCTGGTACCGCCGACGCCCAGTCAGTGCGTCGATTCGAACGCGAGGTGCAACGGACCAGTGAGCTAAAACATCCCAATACGGTCCAGGTCTACGACTATGGCCGTACGCCCGAGGGGGTATTTTTCTACGTGATGGAACTGATCGAGGGTTTGGACCTAAACGAATTGGTTCAACACTACGGAGCCCAGGCCCCCGGTCGGGTGGTTTTCATTTTGAGCCAGGTTTGCGGCGCGTTGGCCGAGGCGCATGCGCGGGGGCTGGTCCACCGAGACGTCAAGCCGGGAAATCTGCTGCTTAGCGCAACCGCGGGTGTCTACGATTTTGTCAAGGTCGTCGATTTTGGCGTGGTCAAAGAAACCTCGTCCATTGATACCAACGCAATCACGCGGGTCGAATCGATCACCGGAACGCCACTGTATATGTCGCCCGAAGCGATCCGTGACGCGACCCGTGTTGATGCGCGCGCCGATATTTATTCATTGGGAGCTGTCGGCTACTTTTTGCTGACCGGCAAAGGCCTGTTTGACGCTGATTCCGCACTGGAAATCTGCATGCTGCAGATGAAAGAAATACCGCCAACGCCGTCGCAACGCCTGGGCCGACCAATTCCCGCCGACCTGCAGGCGTTGATCATGGCGTGCCTGGAAAAAGATCCGCAGCAGCGTCCTGCTTCGATCGAACAACTGGCCGCTGGGCTTCGCACTTGCCAGTCTGCCAGCCACTGGAGCTACGATCAATCGCGGCAGTGGTGGTCGGAAGTTTACGTGAAACCAAGTCGCGGCAGCGAGCGCGATTCCTCTCAGAATCACAGTTCGACCGTCGCGGATTAGCAGTTTTTGGAAAAGGTGCCATTACGGGTCTTCCGTCGCCGAACGCTGGCCCGATTGCTCCGCGTCGGCAGGGACGATCTTCCCGAACAGATGCCCTCCTTTTTTCCCATGATCCCAAGTCCCCGCATACCGGTCTTGGTGAATAACGACTCGGCAAGAAAAGGTTCCCAGCGGTGGCAGCCAGAAATCTTGCAGCGAGATCACCGGCGTGTTTCCCGCCCACTGGACGGGCAATTCCATCGGCAGTTCTGTATCGGTGTTGCCATATCGGATTCGAGCAGTAAAGCGAAAGCGGTCGGTCCCCTCGACCTTTTCGCACTTACTGATCGTGTATTCCTCCTCCGGCAGCTCATCGGTCTGGCTACCAATGATGGTAAAGCGGCCAACAAACTTTACCCCTGTCATGTAGTTGGCAAACCGCTGGTCACGTTTTGCATCGGCAGCCACCGATGGATCTGTTGTCGTCGCCGCGTCTTGTTCGGCGCGAGCGTCGTAGGAAGCGGAATTCCAAAACATCAAAGCAGACAGCGCAAGCAAACATCGGTTACGGTACATACTCATTGCTCCACAATGCTACCAGCGACGACAAAGCTGGTTCGTCAGGAAACGGAAAGGCTTAACGTTCAACCCGCAGACGTACTTTCAGGCGATGGGCGTCTGGGCGAATTCCAGTTGCCTCGTCACAATTATAGGGACTTCAATCGGCGAACGTACAGTTTACTGATCGGCATCATTTTCAGCACGTGTTCCAAAATGTCACAAATCACCGTTCGCACAATCGACTGGACCGACCCCAACGACGCGGTCATCGCGATCAGCTTATTGGACGATTACAGTCATCATCCGATGGGCGATCATGGTCCCCTGCGTCCGACAGTCCTTGCCAGGCTGCGTGATTTGATGCAGCGCCATGCTGGCGCGTTCACTTTGATCGCGTTTGCCGAACAGGGGCAGCCGATTGGCATCGCTGTATGCCTACGCAGTCTGTCAACGTTCAAAGCAGCGCTTCGAATCAATATTCATGATTTTTTTGTCTGTCCCCCGCGACGCGGTACGGGGGTCGGAAAAAAATTACTGGCTGCCGTGGTCGACGCAGCCAAGCAGCAAAATGCGTGTGCGGTCACCTTGGAGGTCCGAGCCGACAATCCCGCAGCGTTGCGTCTGTACAAACGATTCGGTTTCCAGGGCATCGGCCCCCCGATTCCCCGCGAAGACGCTCAGCAGGAACCGATTTATTATTTCGGAACCTTTGACATCGCTGCCGAGGAGCCGTAACGAGTTCACAAAAAATTCTGGTCACAGCCTCCTGTACGGACTGCAATCGCTAAGTTACCTTGGTGGCCCATGGGAATGCCCCATCAACGATCCGGACCTTTTCATTGGTCTTTCTTGGCCCCGCACGGCGGGAATCGCTGGGAGAGCTATGCCAAAGAAGAGAAGCTGGCACGCCTGTTAGTGATTTCCGGTTGGTGATTGGATGCTCCCAGAGGGCACAAAAGACGAACGAACTGTGCCAACGCACCAGCCGAAGTGGCGGAATTGGCAGACGCGCTGGATTCAAAATCCAGTGCCCGCAAGGGCGTGTGGGTTCGAGTCCCACCTTCGGTATTCTGGGTGCGTCTCATTGTGTGGTCAGGCGGGGGTTTTCCTGGGACCCCCGCATCTAGGGGTGTGCCCTCGTGTTCGGAAAGCCTACGAATCGCGGTTTTGTCCATGCGTATC
>SLFV01000239.1 GCA_007124075.1 Roseimaritima sp. | reverse complement strand
GATTTCTTGGCGGTTGATTTCTTGCTTCCAAAGGCTGCCGCCCAACCCGCGGAGTAAGCTGCGTTTGCACCGGTTCTGAGAATGGTCATAGAATCTGTAGTTCAAGTTGGTAAGAAAACATCTGCACTCCATCAACGAGTGCCCACGTGGACTATGGTTGAAAAAATTGGATTTGGTTGCAAGTAGACTCGCGGTTGAAATGAGCGAATCCGCGACAGTTTTCAACAAGAATTCGGCAGTTTCGCAAAAATTTGCCCAAGCTTTTCAATCGACCATCGAATAACCGTGGGCAAGCGGCTGACAGGACGCTTCCTTGCCCGGGTGGCAGAACTTGTCGGAAGGGATGCCCCGGACTCCGATTGGCTCCCAAGAAGGCGTTTGTGCCGTGGTTTTAGGGTTCAACGCGAAGGCGAACGCATGACGATGACCACTTATCAGACCACGCTTCTGCAATGGCTCCGTTGGCTGCCACTGGTGGCACTGGTGCTGGTGGGCGCAGGCTATGCGGTTGGCCTCCGCCACAGCCATACCCCGCGGAACTTGGTCGCGGGGATTCGGCAGCAATCGGGCGCAGATGACGCACCGCATTCCGTTGACGGCAGGCCACGGGATACCTCGGTTGGTCAATCCGTCGCAGGGCTTGACGAGGAATTTTCCCGCTATTGGAACGAACATGGGCATCAACCAGCACCGGTCGCATCGTGGGAGGTTGTCAGTCGTCGCTTGTCGCTGGCTCTGGTGGGCAGCGGTTTATCTTTGGACGAAATCCGTTTTCTGGAATCGTTGCCTGAGGAATCACGTGTGGAGGCATGCCTGGAGAATTTACTGCGTGATCCGCGGTTCCACGATTATTGGGCGGAACGTTGGGCGCGGACGTTTGTCGGTGCGGAGGAGGGGCCATTCATCGTGTTCCGTCGCCGCCGGTTTGTACATTGGGTGCGTGACCAATTCCGTGAAAACCGACCTTACGATGCGATCGTTCGCGACCTGGTGACGGCGCGAGGCTTTGGAAATGATCAGCCACAGGTAAACTTTCTGACGGTCACCTTGGAAAGCGGGGAACCGGGGCAGCCTGACCCGGTCGTCCTGGCCGCCCGAACGTCGCGAGCGTTTTTGGGAATGCGGATCGATTGCCTGCAATGCCACGATGATTTTTTGGGCAATTTGTTTTTTGGGACCGCAAGCGAGGCACGCCCTGGAACACAGCAAGACTTTCATCAATTGGCGGCTTTTTACAGTGGCGCGAGAAGCACAGGACTGCAGGGAATTCGCGACACGCAGCATCCCTACCGGTACGAATATTTGGATACGGACCAGACGGTCGAAGTTCCCGAACAAGTCCCGTTTGCGACGGATCTCGTCCCCGACGGGTCGCTGCCGCGTGAGCGGTTGGCAGGCTGGCTGACGCACCCCGAGAATCGACCAACGGCGCGGGCAGTGGTCAATCGGACGTGGGCATTACTGTTTGGTAAACCGCTGCACCAACCGGTTGACGATTTGCCGCTTCACGGACCGTTCCCCCCAGGCCTAGATTTTTTGGCGGACGACCTGCTGGCCAATCATTGGGACCTTCAGCGTTTGATTCGCGTCATCGCCTTATGTCGCCCGTTTGCCATGGATAGCAGGGACCCGGCGGGCGTCACGGAGGCTCGCGAGTCCGCATGGGCGGTCTTCCCCGTCACTCGGTTGCGTCCAGAACAGGTGGCTGGATGCGTCATCCAAGCCAGTCGTCTGAAAACGGTTGATGACCAAACGTCTTTTTTGGTTCGGTTAAGGAAGTTTGGGGACAGCGGGGACTTTTTGAAAAGGTACGGTGACATCGGCGAGGACATGTTTAACCAAGATCCGGTTACGGTGACCCAACGTTTGTTGATGCTCAATGGCAAGTTCATCCAGGAACACACCGGGCATGACCCTGTCTTGAACGCCTGCACGCATGTGGCGATGTTTGCACACGATCACGCGCATGCGATCGAAACCACGTATTGGGCGGTCCTGAATCGCGCACCCAGTGCCAATGAACGTGAGCGCGTTTTACAGGCAATGGAAACGGGATCGCGAACCGAAGTGATTGAAGATTTGTTTTGGGTTTTGTTTAACAGCAGCGAAATGGCCTGGAATCATTAGAGCTCCGGTGCATTGATAGAACGCTGTTTTTGTGAGGGTTTTCAGATGCAGATTCCGCTATGTGATCGGTTGGCACATCTGTCCCGCCGGTCGATGCTAAGGTCGACCGGTGGCGGCTTATTCCTTTCCCCGCTCGCTGGACTATTGGCCCGATCTGCGGAGGTGGACGCCAATCACGTGGGGCGGCCCAAATCGGTCATTCTGTTGTGGCTGGAAGGCGGCCCTAGTCAATTGGAAACCTTCGATCCTCATCCCGGTACCCGCATCGGTGGCGATGTCGCGGCGATCGAAACAACGATTCCCGGGTTGCAAATTTCCGAATTCCTGCCGCAAGTCGCGCAGCAGATGCACCGGACGGCCCTGGTTCGCAGTGTCACCAGCAAGGAGGGGGACCATCAACGCGCCGTCTATAATGTCAAAACGGGATATCGCCCCGATCCCGTAATGATCCATCCCTCGATCGGTGCGATTGTTTGCCACCAATCACAGCAGGGGGCAGAAATTCCCCGGCATATTTCAATTCTGCCCGGCGGTTCACCGGGGAGAGGAGGATTCCTGGGCCCCGCTTATGACGCGTTTAAGATTTTTGATCCCGGCGGGCAGGTGCCCGATGTAAGGCGACGCGTCAGCGGCGAACGATTCAGCCAACGCGTAGACGATATGCTAAGCGTGGTTGAAGCGGAGTTCGCGCGTGATCGCCTGCCCGGTTTGTCGCACAATCGCACGGTTCACCGTGTCGTGACCGACGCTGCGTTGACCATGATGGATAGCGAACAATTGTCTGCGTTTGACATCAGCCGGGAGACACCAGCCTTTATCAATCGGTTTGGCGATTCGGCGTTTGGTCGCGGTTGCCTTGCGGCGCTCCGGTTGATCGAAGTGGGCGTGCGTTGTGTGGAAGTCACACTGGGTGGCTGGGATTCCCATGTGAACAATCACGAACTGCAGGCCGGTGCCTGTCGCAAGTTGGATTCCGCCTTGGCCACGTTGCTTCAATCGCTGCACGACCGAGAGCTGGCCGATTCGACTTTGGTGGTCTGCGGGGGGGAGTTTGGCCGGACACCGAACATTAATCCGCTGGCGGGCAGAGACCACTGGCCGCATGGATTTTCCGTCTTGCTGGCCGGTGCAGGAATCCGATCGGGCGCAGTTCACGGGGCGACCTCTCCCCGACCCGATGTCAAAGCTGATGACTTGGTCAGCAAAAATGTAGAACAACCCGTCGGTGTGGAGGACCTGCATGCAACAATTTTG
>SLFV01000394.1 GCA_007124075.1 Roseimaritima sp. | reverse complement strand
TTGGTCGATCAGGAACAGGCGATTCAGCGTTTGTACACTCCCGCAATGTTGGCGGATCTGTTGGGGGTATCGGTACGAATCATTCGACGTTGGCATCGTCGCGGGCTGATTGTGCCGGTCCGGACCGTGCATCGCTTGCCTTATTTTGACTTTCAGGAAATTTCCACCGCCAGACGCTTGGCAGAATTGGTGGCGGCCGGGGCCAGTCCCCAGGCGATCGAAAAACGGCTGAATGAGCTGTCGGAAACGGTGCCGGATGTCAGACGTCCCTTGGCGCAATTAAGCATCCTGATTGAGGGGAAGCAGATTTTGCTCCGGCAGGGCGAGGGGCTGATCGAACCGGGCGGACAATTGCGATTCGACTTCGATGCGTTTGACCAGGCCGCAGCCTGCGCCGCCGATCAAACCCCCAGTGTGGTCCCGTTACCCAGTGTGCTGTCACATGCGCATGACCCGTTTCTGACGGCGGAAACGGTAACTCAAGATGGTGACGATCCGCTGTTGCTCCAGGCCTACGCGGCGGAGGATGAAGGTGATTTGGAAACGGCGGTCGATTGCCTCCATGCGATCCTGGCACGCGACGGGGCAAGCGCGGAAATGAGTTTCCAGTTGGGCGAACTGCTATATCGTCGGGGAGAAGTCTGCGCCGCCCGCGAACGCTACTTTATGGCGATGGAACTGGACGAATCCTTCGTGGAAGCGCGGGCCAATTTGGCGGCGATTCTGGCCGAAACCGGTCGCTTAGAATTGGCCGTCGCCGCCTTTCGGGGGACGCTGGAATTGCACGAGGAGTATCCCGACGTGCATTACAACCTGGCGCGGACGTTGGACGAATTGGGACGTCCCGAGGAAGCCCAGCCGCACTGGAGAAGATTCCTGCAACTGGCACCCGATAGCCCCTGGGCCGATGAGGCCCTACAGCGATTGCGGACGTAAACGATGCGGGAGCGATGGAATGATCGCTTCGGTGTTTCTGCCGGGACGGCGGGAAATGAGCTACAATCAAACTGTTGCTGGTCCACCTAACCAATCCATCGGCTGGACCGCAGGGGAAGCGTCCGTGGGCCAAGGCGTCCTTGCGCCCAAGGGTGATTCTGTAATGATGGTTCCGTTTCACTTCGATCAGCCTGCTGAAAATGGGGCTGAGCTTCTGGAAAATCGACCTGGTGCCCATGACCCACGCACGGTTTGCCATGCTGCTTTTGTGGTTTCTTGTCACCCACGTCCCGCACAACTTGCGAGCCAGCGAAGACCAATGGCGGCGGATTGTGGGCGCCGCCCGGCCCAGCACCGATGACGCGATCTACGGCGAAGGCGTCCGTTCGACACCTTGGCTGACCCCCGCTCAGCAGCAGGCTGGGTTTCATTTGCCTCCCGGCTTCGAAATTTCGTTGTTCGCCGCCGAACCAACAATCGCGAAGCCGCTGAACATGGCTTTTGACGACCGAGGTCGTTTATGGCTGACCCAGACGACACGGTATCCTTATCCCGCGCCGCTGGACCACGATCCCGCCGCCGTTGATCAGGCCGCCGACGCGGTGGTTGTCTTGGAAGATCGCAGCGGCAACGGAGCAGCGGACACCTGCACGACCTTTGCCGATGGGTTGAATATCCCGATCGGTGTGCTTCCCTACGGCGATGGCTGCTTGTGTTTTAGTATCCCGTACATTTGGTACTTGCGCGACACCACCGGCGACGGGCGCTGCGATCAACGGCAACGTCTTCTGGGACCATTTGATACCACGCGTGATACGCATGGTATGGTCAACTCGCTCCGCGACGGTGGCGACGGCTGGATTTACGCCTGCCACGGTTTCAATAATCAATCAACCGTCGCCGGCAGCGACGGTCATGCGGTGACGATGCATTCGGGCAATACGTTCCGTTTTCGTCCCGATGGCAGTCGAATCGAACGGGTGACGCGTGGACAGGTCAACCCGTTTGGATTGACGCAAGACGACTGGGGCTACTGGTATTCGGCAGATTGCCACAGCAAACCGATCACGCAATTGGTTCCCGGGGCCAGTTATCCCAGTTTTGGACGATCGCATGATGGGCTGGGGTTTCTGCCACCGATGGTCGATCATCTGCACGGCAGCACCGCGATCTCCGGCATCCTGCACATTGCAGCGGAATCACCGCTGACGGAACTGCGCCAGCAGATTCTGAGCGGCAATGTGATGACCAGTCGTATCAACCGCAATGGGGTCCGTTATCGCGGTGCCACCGCCGTGGGGCACGAACTGCCCGATTTTTTGACGAGCGACGATCCGTGGTTTCGCCCCGTTGATCTTCAGTTGGGCCCAGACCATGCAATTTATGTTGCCGACTTTTACAATCGAATTATCGGGCACTACGAAGTGCCCTTGGACCACCCTGGTCGCGATCGCACCAGTGGGCGGATTTGGAAAATCACGTCAGACAACACTTCGCCGCCGCCAGCGCTGGATCGGCAGACGCAGGCCGCCAAGGATCGCTTGACGCTGCTCCGCCGCGCTGCAGGCAGGCAGTTACCGGTGCTTGCTAGAGAATTACTGAACGATTCGAATCCGCATGTGGCCCGATTGGCGGCCGAGCGGTTGGGGGAAACCGGCGATGTCGACGACGTGGAGCGTTTGATCAAACGCTTGGATAACGTGGTGACGGAGGATCACGTGCTGCGGCAAAGCATTCGTATCGCACTGGCGCGTTTACTCCGATCGGCTTCCGAATCGGACAAGGTCTGGTCGTGGGTGAAACCCGATGGCCCCGTTGGGGATACGCTGTTTGATATCCTGCCTGCGGTCCCACGCGCCGAAGCCACGGCGGCGACATTGCGGTACATCCAGCGTTCTCGCGACCCAGCCAGGTTTGCCGAACGGTTGCGCCAGGTTGCCGCGTCGGCGACACCGCAGCAGTTGCAGGATTGCATGAAGCTGGCGCAAGGGATCGCCGGTGACGACTTGGCTGCCCAAACGCAATGGCTGGATGTTCTATGGCAGGCGCGCAGTAACCAGGCGACACCGCTGCCAGATGATCTTCTGACGTGGATGCAAGCGGTTGCGTCTGAGCTGTGGGAGATGTTTTACCGCGCCCAGACGAGTGCGGTTCCACCGCCGGTAACCTGGGTGAGCGATCGCGGCGAACCGTGGCCGCAGCAGGAGCGTTTTACCAACCAACGCGAATCGGTATCACTGCACAGCAGTTTTGTGTGGGGCGAAACGTATACGGGGTGGTTGCGTAGCGATCCCTTCGACGTACCCGCAGAAATCAGTTTTTTTTTGGCGGGGCATAATGGCCGTCCCGACGCGCCCGATCAGCAGTTGAACCATGTTTGTTTACTGGACGCGCAGACCGGAGAGGTGCTCCGCCAAGCGTTCCCGCAGCGGAGCGATGAGGCCCGACCGGTGAT
>SLFV01000475.1 GCA_007124075.1 Roseimaritima sp. | reverse complement strand
GTATGAGGGCAAGCAGGGGGAACAGAAAGGAAAGATTGCGTTGAGCGAGGCCGATGCCAAGTCGCAGTTGGGGTAATTTGAAAAACGCGTTGGCAAAATGTCCAAGCAACTGCGCAACTACCGCAGCCTCGACGATATTTTTCAGATGTACGGTGCCGATGCCCTGCGCTGGTATTTCTTTGCCAACCAGCCGCCGTGGACTTCGATCCTTTACAGTGAACGCACGATTCGTGATTCGATCCCCGAGTTCTTGTTGCGACTGTGGAACGTCTTTAGCTTCTTCACGATCTACGCGGAGATCGATGGATTTGATCCCACCGCGGGCGTGACGGCGGTTAGCCAACTGAATCCTGAGGAGTTCCAGGAGGCCGCGGGATACCGACCTGCGGAGCAGCGCGCCGAGATCGATCGTTGGATTTTGTCTGAATTGCAAACCACGACCCGGAACGTGATCGAGCGGATGGATGCGTACGATAACTTTGCGGCGTGTCAGCAAATCACCGGCTTGGTGGACGGGTTGAGCAACTGGTATGTGCGGCGAAGTCGAGATCGATTCTGGGCCAGCGACAAGTCGTCGCCTGATAAGCTGGACGCGTACTGGACGTTATTCGAGTCGTTGACGCACATTGCAAAGTTGGTGGCACCTTTCGTCCCCTTTTTGGCCGAAACTTTATGGCGCGAACTGCGGCGACCGTTTGGGGACCAAGTCCTGGAGAGTGTTCATTATTGCGACTACCCGGTGGTCGATCCGTCGAGGGTCGATCAGACATTGTCCCGGAGGATGAGCTTGCTGCGCGAAATCGCCTCGTTGGGTCGGTCGGCCCGCGCGGAGGCAAAACTGAAAGTACGACAACCGCTAGCGTCGGTAACGGTTGTGCTGGGGGACGGGTCGGCGGTGGAGTGGCTGACGGCACACAACGCGTTGGTGCAAGATGAATTAAACGTCAAGCAAGTCATCTACGTAACCACGGCAGATGATTTAGTTCGCTACGTTGTACAACCCAACTTGAAACGGCTGGGCCCGCGAATCGGCAAACTGCTGCCGCAGTTGAAGCAGTGGCTGGCGGAGGCCGAGGGGTCGGAACTGCTGAGTCAATTTCGCGACACCGGTTCGGTAGCCGTCAGTTTGGGGGGTACTGAGGTGGAGTTGGACGATCAGGACATTTTGGTTCGACTGGAGGCGCGCGCGGGAGCGTCGGCGGCGCAGGGTTCGCAGTGTGTGGTTGTGCTGAGCACCGAAGTGACCGCCGAGTTGTTTCGGGAGGGAATCGCTCGCGACTTGATCCGGTTTATCCAAAACCGTCGCAAGGAAATCGGTTGCGACTTCACCGATCGAATTGAAATCACGATTGCCAGCCCCTGGGATGAGGTCAAACTGGCAGTCGGGGAGCATGGAAAGGCAATCCAAGGCGAAACACTGGCCGAGCGGTTTCTGCTGGCGGACGCACCGGGAACTGATTCCGAGCGATTTGAAATTGCCGGCAATCCTGTTTTCGTGGCCGTGTCTAAGAAAGAGTGAAGGCGAGCGGAGTTAGAGTTTGAAGCGGGCGGCGGAGGGGACTGGAAGTCGTGGAAGATCGTCAGGCGACTCGTCGGAACCCAGTCTTTCGGGTAAGCTGATCGGTTTGCTTTGACGATCTGCTACCCGCAGTTCGCGCCGGTTTGTCCCTCGCATGATTGTTGCGTTTTGATGATTCGTACTCGGTTTGCTCCATCGCCCACTGGATACCTTCATATCGGTGGCGTCCGTACTGCCCTGTTTAACTGGTTGCTAGCACGCCAATCTGGCGGACAGTTTATCTTGCGAATCGACGACACTGACCGGCAGCGGAATGTGCAAGCCGCGTTGCAGCCGATTTTGGATGGGTTTCGTTGGTTGGGCTTGGATTGGGACGAAGGCCCCGAAGCGGACGGTCCGTTTGCACCTTACTTTCAATCGCAGCGTGGGGAGCTGTATCGCAGGGCCGTACAGCAGCTTCTGGCTAGTGGCCACGCCTACCGCGACTATTCAACCACCGAAGAGTTGCAGCAGCAGCGGCGGGAGGCGGAGAAAGCCGGGCGCACGTTTGTTTACGATCGGCGTTGGATGGCAGCGGATGACCAACAGGCACAGGCGTTTGCCGCCACAGGCCGGAGCTGTGTCGTGCGTCTGAAGATGCCTCGCGAAGGCGAGTGTGTGATTCAGGATGGGGTGCGTGGGGAGGTTTCCGTGCAATGGGCCAGTGAGCAAGATCATGTGATTCAGCGAGCCGACGGCAGTTGCCTCTACCATCTGGCTAGTGTGGTGGACGACCATGCGATGCAGATCACGCATGTGGTTCGTGCGGAGGAACATTTGCCCAACACACCGCGGCAGGTCTTCATCGCACAGTCGCTTGGATACCCGCTTCCTCAGTACGCGCATTTACCTTATGTCGCTGAACCTGGGGGGTCCGCCAAACTGAGCAAGCGGAAGCTGACCAAATATCGAAAGAACAAGGAATTCCAGGCTTTGATGGAGCACGGGGAGCGGATCGCAAAACGCGTGCGGACCGAGATTTCCGAGGAGACGTTCAACCCGGTGATCGTTGACTTCTACCGCGAAATTGGTTTTTTGCCCGATGCGATTCTGAATTACCTACTGCTGTTGGGATGGGCACTTGATGGCGAACGCGAGCACTTTAGTCGCGAGGAAATGATTAAGCATTTTTCGCTGGAGCGAGTCAACAAGTCCCCTGCCAGCTTTGACCCGCAAAAGCTGCTGGCGATGGAGGTTGACTGGATGATGCAGTTGCAGCGAAAGCGAAAAATCGCATTGGTGCTTCCCTACTTGCAGGCGGCGGGCCTGGTCGCTGATCCACCGCCGTGCGAGATCGCCGGTTTGATCGGAGGCGTTTTGGAAGCGGCGGGAGATCGCGTAAAAATGGCGGGCGATATTTTGGATTTCGATTTCATGTTTGTCGCGGCCACCGACATGCCCTATGATGCCAACGCGGCGGCGAAGCATCTGCAAGCCAATCCGGCGGCGTGTGAACTGCTGACCAAATTCATCGCGAGGTTGGATCAGATTGAACCGTTCGATCCAGCCACAATTGAGACGGCATTCAAGTCGTTTTGTGCCGAGCACGAAATCAAGGTCGGGCAACTGATTGGTGCCTTGCGAGTCGCCACGACAGGTCAAGCGGTTGGCTTTAGCATGTTTGAAACGCTGACGCTGTTGGGTAGAACCGAAACCGCCCATCGCATTGCGCAGTCAATCAAAAAATTCAGAAATTGAAGCGGGTTGTCCGCAATGACAGTTGGCGTCGTGCGGAAGGTAACTGTCGGAACTCTTTCGCTCTCTCTCTTCATCACTCCCCGCGATTCCGGGTTCGCGCGGCCGGGAAAGATAGGTTCAAAGGAACAGTTATTT
>SLFV01000390.1 GCA_007124075.1 Roseimaritima sp. | reverse complement strand
CTGATGCCGCCGAAGGATCAGCCGTTTTCGCCTGATCAGGTACCGTCTTTGCTGGCGGTTTTGGTCGGATACGCAAAACAAACCGACCGCGAAGCCCGCGTCGATGTTCTGTATTTCGAACACGCCGAGGGTCAATGGAATACGGTGGTGGAACCGCTTTTTGGCGCGAGGCAACCGATCCGCAGCGATACCGAACGCATCAACTTTTACCGTCTTTTGTCCAGTCGACCCAATATGTCCGAACTCAGCGATGGGGAGTCTGTCGTGAACTTGGAATTACGGCTGTTGGGAATAAATTTTCTTGCGCATGTCGATAACCTGAAACTTGATTTGTTTGATCGTAAACCGATCGATTCGATTCGAGATGACGACGATTATCTACTGCAACGAACCGCGCTTGCACGAATGCTTCGACGAGAAGACATGTTTATGGCCACCATCGATTACGACAATGACCTGGTGGTGAGACTTCTGAATGTTCCGGCCGAGCAACCATTGGTGCTGGAGCAAGACTTCAGCTCAGACAGCCTGGATTCGCTCAGGACGGAGCTTCCGCGTGTCGACGTTTCCGAGATGGACTGTACGGCTCTGAACCGCCTGCTGATGTACGTCAATCGGTTACGATCTGGCGAGTTGATTTCTCGCATCTCCCAGCGATTGAGGGCATGGACGGGAGAACGCGACGAGTCGTTCCGGAAAGGCGCGACCTCGGCGCACTATCTCAGCGTCACCCACCTCTACACGCCATCGACCCTCACTTTGGTCAATGAGATTGTGCAGGACATCCAGGAGGGCAACTTCCTGACCGAACCAGACGCGGGGCGTGAACGCGTCACGATGATCGTGACGATACTGAAATTTCTGCTGCGTACTGGGAGATACGCTAACTTTTTCTCCATCCTTGAGGGGTTTGCGAAACAGTTCAGGGACGATCAATACGTGCAAATGGGGATTCATGACCTCCTTGTTCAATTGGGTATCATGAATCCCGACGGTTCGATGAACAAGAAGTTTTCGACGCCACAGACCGAGCCTGCATCGTCAAGCGGGATTTGGACACCTGACCAAGCCGAATCGCCTGTCGACTCCGCAACGACACCGGAGGCTGGCAAACTTTGGTTGCCCGGTGATGCCTGAATCAAGTGCTCCTCCCCCCGTTATCCGCGTCGGTTCGCCCTTCAGGATCGATCCTCCGGTCGTTCGCATTCGTGCCGAAGCGGCGCAGCGAATGCGGCGACAGTTTGAACGCGGCGTGATGCAGTTCACGTATAACGGCAGCCTGATCGCGTCGGCGTTGGTCCTAGGTTTAGCGGTCCCTGCCATCTGGGGATTCCCGCTGGGTGCCGCCCTGATTTCGGGTTTAGGGGGTTTTCTGGCAATGTTTGGTCTGTGGGCAGACTACCCGCGCCTCGCGTTCGGGTTACTGGTGGTGCATGTTTGTCTTTTCGTGTTCATTTTCATGAAAAATTTCCTAACGGAACCGATGACCGCAGTAATTTTCTAATTCAGGAAGCAACCGTTGCACCCATCCCTCAGCGCGGTCCCCGATAGTCGAAAGTCATCCGGATAACCCTGAAAGATCCCGCAAAACCCCTATCTTCGGCGGCAATCGGTTTTCTAGTCACCCTGAATTTTGAAATGCGACCTTGCCAGTTTTTTAAATCCGGAACACAATGCTAGCGTTAACCAGCTAATGGTTGACTAACGACATGTTAGCGCTATGTTACTAGTAGAGAGCTAAGCAATTTGTGTTGTAGGTGGCTCCCCGCCATCCGCAGATTTGTTCGCCCCAATTTGGAGAAGGACGGTATGAGTAAAATTTTGAATTTTCTGTTTGCTGGTTTGTTGATCGCTTCGCCAGCTTTATTCGCGGGTTGTGACGGTGGTGGCGAGATGCCCGACGTTGACTCCGGAGATGGCGAGATGATGATGGAAGGTGCTATGGAAGGTGCTAGCGAAGCTTGGGATGACGCAAGCGAGGCGGTTCAGGAAGCTGCCGAAGAAGCAACCGAAGCTGCCGCAGAGGCCGTTGAAGCCGCTGAAGAAGCCGCCGCTGACTTGGAAGAAACCGAACAGCCAGCCGCCGAGTAATCCACGGTTATTGCTAATCGGCGTTCGGGTTCGCCTGAACGACCATGATTCTGCTGACGCCGACCGCAAAACGGTCGGCGTTTTTTATGTGCGCCACCAAATGCATGACGCCCGCGTGTTGCGGAGGAATCGGCACCGCGACGGTTAATTGCTGTCCTGCCTGCACCTGCCGGGAGAGCAGCGTGGTTTCGATTTCATTTGCGCACCGATAACAATCCAGGGGTGTCTCCCCTTGGACATGGCTTCCCGGTGTCCGCTGCAGCGAAATGGTTAACTGGCCTGTGATGGGTGAAGCGGTTTTGACGGTGACCTTGGTCCCTGCGACGGTCTGCGATCGCGTTTCCAAAGGAAAACGCAGCGGGCGCCGCAAACCGATGGCTGGGTCGCCCAATAAATTATACAGGCCCAGATGCTCGCGTCGTTCTCCCGGAAGGTCGGACTTCGTGGGACTGAGCAGACCTGCCAAGGCATCTATCGCGCCCCGTCGTTGGCTTAGTGCCTTGTCGGAATCCGATTCGGTCACCAGTTCGGTCAGAGCCGCCAACCATGCGTCACCCAACCGCTCCGCGTTCTCTTCTTCGAAAATCGCTTGAATCAATCCACTCGCAATGGCAACGTTTCCGTAAGGCAGCGTCACGCGGGACCCCGCGATGACCGCCACGGGACCGTGTTCGCACAGCACCAACCGTTCCGCTAGGCAATCCTCCGTCGCATCAAAAGCGCCGGTGTAACATGCCAGCAACAGCGCGATCGGCAACCGTCCCTGCGGCAATTGCAACTTGTGCAAATCCTGGTTGCTAAGCACGGCTCGACCGTGAGGGCCCCGCGGGACACGGTCAAGTTCCGTGATGTTTCCATGTCCAGCGTACACCCAAAACGCCGCACCTTGACAGTACCGATCCAGCACCGCGTCGTGAAAGCAATCCGCGCCGGGATTAAACGGGCTGTTTTCGCCCGCATAAGTGACGTGCGTTTTTGCGAATGTCGGTAACGCCGTGGTAATGAGGTTTCGCGTGACCGTTTGGATCGCGGCGTCTGCCAGCATTCCAAAACCGCCCACCCCGGCGGTCAAGATAATGTCCCGCCGCCAAGTTCCAAAATCGGCTGATTCCTCGTAAGCCCGCACGCGCCGAAGGTAGGCCACCAATTCTTCCGGCTGTTTCACCGGAATCCGACCAACCGCCGCATTGGGCAGACCATCACCAGTCAGATCGCCATAGCGGGAATCGTCAGCCAGGTCGGGGGTACTGCCCCATTTGACCGCCACCGAACTGGAGGGATACCACGTCGGAACCTCTGATTCG
>SLFV01000013.1 GCA_007124075.1 Roseimaritima sp. | reverse complement strand
ATTCGTGGTAGACATCCACCATCACCAACAGATCGACTTCGCCTGCGGGTAACCCGGGATCGTTAACTCGCCCCAGAATCGGCTCCACATTTTCGACCCCCGCTTCCAATGCCCGGAATTCCAGCTTTTTAAGCATTTCTGGCTGAATATCAACCGCCAGGACGCGTCCTTGGGGACCGACCGCCTGGGCCATCATCAGGGTCCAAAAGCCGTTCCCGCAGCCCAGGTCACAGGCGGTCATCCCGGGCCGCAGTTTCAAGCGACGCAGGGCATCGTCGGGGCGCTCCTCCTGCTGCCTTTCCGGGCGGACCAACCAATCCGCACCGAGATGGGACATGGGCTGGGCAAGCACCCGGCCCATGTAGGAGCGACGCTTTCGCTCGCGCGGACGAGGCGGATTGGCCGGTTGATCTCCTTTGTCCGTGAACGCCGCACCCCCATCGACCGAAGATGGCGACGCTTCCAGCCCTGGCGAGCCCTGGCCCGAGGCGCTGTTGCTGATCACCATCAGCACTGCAAACAGTACCGGACGCCAAAACAGAAATAGTCGATCTCGCATCAAATTGAACTTGCCTTTCGCGACCGAGTGCGCCGCCCGCGCCACCCCGCTGGTCATCTTTGTCCAACCCTCCGTCAGACGCGGCTGACACGACGTCAACCTGCTCCTGCCTATTCCTGCTACGCATCCCACGACGCAGGCCTGGGCGAGGGGATTGTTCAATCTGCCGCTCGCCCCAGTGAATTTTAACAGGCCGAACGTTATCCGGCCAGCATCTATTCTAGTTCTGGTCGGCGGGGCGTGCGATAAAAAATACCCCATTGGCGTTGCTCGAAAATTGATTAACGTGCTATATCGCGGTCGCCCGCCAAGGGAAGTCGGACCGAAGTCGGTTTCGATGCCGGAACGTTAGTTTGTGGAGAATACCGATGCCCAAGGTTTTGTACGGTGCCGTGTTAGCGACGTTGGTTGCTGGCCCAGCTTCGTTTTGTGGGTGCAGCATGAGCAGTCCTGGTTCGCCACCGGCGCACGCGCACATGCCTGCTTCGACGGCACCACCCGACGCCGTCACCAACGACGACGGCACGGTAACCTACACGGTCGATCCGGAGCATCCGCTGGCAAAGGAAGCCGACGCGATCCGCCGGGCTGCACGAGAAACCGCTGGCACGTCCGCGAAACCGCAGGATCCTTAGCCGGATGTATCGAAGCAGCCATCACCCTAGGCCGCGCCGCAGGCACCTGTCGACCTCGCCCGGCGTCTTGCGCAGCAGGAAGAGCCGACACCAACTGAGCTTACGGAGTCGTTAAATTCGGCTACAATCGCGGATTAGAGGAGAAATGTCCTGGAAAACGAGTGTTACGCTTGTCGGCTCCGAAGGTAAAAATCATTGACCACCCTTAAGTCCGAACTGCTGCAAGACAACCAACCCCCCCCGCCGACCACCGTTCACGACTCGATCGCGATCGTGGGAATCGGCTGCGCGCTACCGGGAGGTGTCGATAGTCCTCAATCGTTTTGGCAACTGCTGTCATCCGGCATTGACGCGATCGGCGAGGTTCCCGCCGAGCGTTGGAATCAACAACGCTACTACGCCCGCGGGGGTTCCAAACCCGGGAAGACGCAGTGCAAGTGGGGCGGGTTTGTCGAGGGCCTGGATCGATTTGACCCGCAATTTTTTGGTGTCTCCCCCAAGGAAGCCGCCGCGATTGATCCCCAACAACGAATGCTGTTGCAGGTGGCCTACCGAGCGATCGAGGACGCCGGTCAAACCATTGCCGGACTAAGCCGCCAACCTGTGGGCGTATACGTCGGCATATCCAGCTTTGATTACGCGGTCTCCGCCCTCAGCAGCCAAGATCACGGCCTGATCGGACCCTACACCAACACGGGGTCATCCAACAGCATCGCGGCCAACCGCATTTCGTATTGTTTTGATCTTTGCGGCCCCAGCCTGGCAGTCGATACCGCCTGTTCCTCCTCGTTGGTCGCGCTGCATTTGGCGTGCGAAAGCCTGCGACGCGGTGAATCGCGATTGGCGTTGTGTGGAGGTGTTAATGCATTGTTATTGCCAGATTTTTACATCGGCTTCAGCCAGCTAGGGGTGCTGTCGGCTGACGGTAGCTGCAGGGCGTTCGACGCACGGGCCAACGGGTACGTTCGCAGCGAAGGCGCAGGGATGGTACTGCTGAAACCGCTGTCTCAAGCTTTGGCGGATCGCGACCGGATTTATAGCATTATCCGCGCGACAGCCAGCAATCAGGACGGGCATTCCATCGGATTGACGGTTCCCAACGAACAGGCGCAGCGGGCGTTGGTCGTGGAGGCTTGCCAACGGGCCGGCGTGCGGCCCGCGGACTTGCAGTACGTCGAAGCCCATGGGACCGGGACGCCGGTGGGGGACCCGATCGAAGCACGGGCGCTTGGTGGTGTGCTGCGGGTCGACCGCCCGGACCATTCACCGTGCTTGATAGGAAGTGTCAAGACCAATGTCGGTCACTTGGAAGCGGGAGCCGGGGTTACGGGGCTGATCAAAGTCGCTTTGTCGCTGCATCACCAGCAGATTCCTGCGCATTTGCATCTGCAAAAACCCAATCCCCAGATCGATTTCCCGGGACTTGGCCTGCGTGTGCCAACGCAAACCGAACCCTGGCCTTCGGTCAACGGCGAGCGGCTTGCTGGCATCAACAGCTTCGGCTACGGCGGCACCAACGCGCATGCGATTCTGCAATCGGCACCCGCAGACGCCAACGCAAGCGTGGACCATGCGGCGTCGGACCGGGACCCGATCGCCGCGGCGGGCCCTTGGATCATTCCCTTATCGGCGGCCAGTCCGGAGGGTTTGCGCAGCGTTGCGGAGCAGTGGGTCTCCTGGTTGCCCAACCAGCCGGAATCGGCAGCACCGGCAATCGCTGCGACGGCCGCGCTGCGGAGGTCGCATTTTCGTTATCGCGCCGCGGTGGTTGCGGATTCGCTTCGGGCCAGCCTGCCACGGCTGCAAGCGATCGCGTCGGACGACGGGTCGCGTTTTGCAGAAAAGCGGACGCAGTCGGTCCTGTTTGTATGCTGCGGGCAAGGTGCACAGTACTGCGGGATGGCGCGCGGGTTGCTGCAAGACAATCTTGTGTTTGCCGATTGTTTGCGGCGGTGCGATCGCGAATTTTCCAAATATGTTTATTGGTCACTGTTGGAGGAACTGGATGCACCGGAGGCGGAATCGCGTTTGAATCAAACCGCGATCGTGCAACCGGCGCTGTTTGCGATCCAGATTGCCCTAGCCGCTGCGTGGGCGGACCTTGGGATTCTACCGGCGGCGGTGGTCGGTCACAGTGTGGGAGAGATCGCGGCAGCGTTTATCGCGGGAGCGTTGACATTTCAGGATGCCTGGCGTGTCGCAATTGAACGAGGACGGACGATGGATCAGGCATCGTCGGCAGGTGCGATGCTGGCTGCGGGCCTAAGTGTCCAGGATGCGTTGCGGTGGATTGGCGAAAGCGAGGGGGGGCTGTCGCTGGCGGCGGTCAACGGTCCGACGTCGGTCACCGTTTCCGGCGACAAGGCCGCGATCCAGGTTTTTGCGGATCGCTTAAGTCGCGAAGGGGTCTTTCATAAACGGTTGACGATCGAGTACGCGTTTCATAGCGAGCAGATGGAACCGGTGCGGGAACCGTTGCTGCGAGCGCTGCGGCAGATTCAGCCGCGTGCAACCCAGCTTCCTTTCTTTTCCACCGTGACGGGCAAAGCGATCGCTGGCGAGCAGTTGGGGGCGGAGTACTGGTGGCACAATGTCAGAGGCACGGTCCAGTTTGCCAGCGCGATCCAATCTGCGACGGCGGTCGACTTTGACACCGTGGTTGAAATGGGCCCGCATCCGGTGTTGAGTTACGCGATTAACGAGAGCCTGGCCGTTGCGGATCGTGATGTTCCCAGTGTGCCATCACTCAACCGTAAACAGCCCGATACCGAGTGTTTCGCGCAGGCAACCGCGACGATGTACACTCGCGGGTACGATATCGACTGGAGCAAACGGTATGAACTCCCCGCCGCTTCGGCGGTCGATTTGCCTCGCTATCCATTTCAGAACGGATCGCTGTGGTCGGAGTCGCCGCAGATCCGCTGGGCACGAACGCAACCGATGCACCCGGTCCTTGGCGTGCGACAGGATCAACCGCAACCCGCATGGCAGGTACGGTTGGATTTAAATGTGCAAGACTACCTGGCCGACCACCAAGTCCGCGGGGCCGTGATCTTGCCCGCCGCTGCGGTTATCGAGGCGGCACGGGCGGCCGCAGAACAGGTCTCCGCTGTTGCTGCGGTTCGCCTGAAAAATCTTCGCTTCGACAACCCTTGTTATCTGGACGACAGTTCCAGCGTAACGCTTTGTACTGCGATCGAAACGCGGCAGCGCGAATTGACGATGCGTTTCCGCCATCAGGGTAGCGATGATTGGCAGCAACTGGCGACGATGACCGTCGGTACGGCCACGCAGGCAACGGCGGCTTTGACCGATTCCATCACGACGGTGAAGGCTCGCTGTCCGCAGCAGGTCGATAGCTTGCGATGTTACCGCTTTTTTGCCCATCTTGGCCTGCCGTATGGGGAACGGTTTCGCGGCCTCCAACGGGCTTGGCGGAGACCTGGAGAGGCCTGGGCGGAGGTTGCGGAGGTCGCTTGGGAGGATCCGTATCATGACCCCCAGTCGTATCATCCCGTGCTTCTGGATAGCTGTTTTCATGCGATGATTGTGGCCGATGGTGACTTTGACCATCACGTCGGCGATCTGCATTTACCGGCGGAAGTGGGCGAGGTTGTTTTTCATCGATCGCTTCAAGGACCGGCGCGGGTCCACTGCGTGTTGCGCGAGAAATCCGACAGCCGAACCATCGCCGACCTGGATATCTATGATGCGAACGATCAGCGATGCCTAAGTATTCGTGGATTTTGCAGCCGGAGGGCGGGACGCACCGGAGAGCGAGAATCAACTGCCGACCACATTTATCGCTACGGTTGGTTGGAGGCGTCCCGACAACGCAGCGGTGATCAGCCCGTGTCCGTGCCCGCTCCGTTGTGGTGTCTTTTCGTCCCCGGTGGTAATCAGCACCGCGTCTTCTTCCAACGCGTAGTGCAGCGAATTCGGCGTCGCGGCGAGCCATTGGTGGTCGTCGAAGCGGGTGAAAACTATCGCGTTGGGGTTGACGATTCGATCAGGCTGGACCCCCAGAGTGCGGACGATTTTTCCAGGCTACTGGACGATCTGCAGGCCCGGCATGCTGGTGGCGCGGATGAATCAATCCACTTCGTTTATGGTTGGAACTGGGATGTGGTTTCGGGCGAGCGGTTGGACCTGCAAACGTTGGACAGCGGGATCCCATTGACAACGATCGCGCCACTGCTGCTTACTCAAGCCTGGGAGTCCCGTGCCGAAAAGCCGCGACGATCACGGCTAACCTTCCTGACCCGCAACGCGCAATCAACCGACCGGGTGGCTCAGCCGATCTGCGTACCGCAAGGGGCCTTGATCGGATTGGCGCGCGTCGTGATCAGCGAATGCCAATCGATAACGACTCGCCTGATCGATTGGTCATGGTCGCTGGGGGCGCCGCGGACGACCGACCTGACCGAGACCGCGCTGCTGGATATCGAAGTCAGTGATTTGCTGGGGGAGTTGTCCGATGGTGACAGTCGCGAGGACGAGATCATGTATCGGGCGCGGCGGCGATTTGTACGGCGTTTTGTGCGCTACTTTGACCAACCGCTACCAGCACCGCAGCGGCGTCCTGTATCGCGTTTGCAGCGGGGGCATAATTTTGGGATCGGCGAGCTGAAATATCGTTCCTGCAGTCGACCCAACGTGCTGCCCCATCAAGTGGAAATCGAGGTTCAGGCGGCCGGGTTGAATTTCAGCGATGTAATGAAAGCCCTGAATCTGTATCCGGGGTTAAGCGACGGGGAGGTGCTGCTGGGCGCGGAGTGTTGTGGCCGCATCAGCCGTGTCGGTGCGGAGGTGACCCAGTGGCGAGTCGGGCAAGACGTGATCGCGATCGCACCCGGTTCGTTTGCCACGCATGTGGTAGCCGACGCCAATCTGGTCGCGGATCAACCACGCGGCCTTTCTCCCACCGAGGCGGCCGCATTGCCGATCGCATTTTTGACCGCTCGCTATGCCCTGCAAGACTGCGCACGACTGAGCGCGGGGGAGTCGATTCTGATTCATGCCGCCAGCGGTGGTGTGGGACTGGCCGCGTTGCAAATCGCCAAAAGGATCGGTGCAAAAATCTTTGCCACCGCAGGAAATGAAGAAAAACGAGACTTTGTCCGCCACCTTGGGGTTGAACGGGTGATGGACTCGCGTTCGCTGGATTTTGCCGACCAAATCCGCGTCGCCACTGCGGGTCAGGGGGTCGACGTGGTATTGAATTCGTTGCCCGGGGAGGCGTTGCTGCGTTCGCTGGAGACATTGAAGACCGGGGGACGGTTTTTGGAAATTGGCAAACGCGACATTTACGACAACACCCCTATCGGTTTGTTTCCGTTTCGCAACAACCTAACCTTTCACGCGATCGACTTGGAACAGTTATTCCAGCGGTCCGCTTCCTTGATGGGGACCGGGCTGCGTGAACTGGCCACGCAGTTTGCAAAGCGTGAACTCCGCCCGCTGCCGGTAAAAGCTTGGCCTGCGGATCAATCTGACGAAGCCTTTCGATTCATGCAACAGGCCAAACATATTGGCAAAGTTGTGGTCGATTATCGCGAGTCATCGCCGGTGGTTTACCCGGGCGATCACCCTCGGCTTCAGTTTCGTCCCACAGCAACTTACTGGATTGCGGGCGGATTGGGTGGATTCGGTTTGGAGATCGCATCTTGGATGGCCAACCTCGGTGCACGAACCATTGTGTTAAGTGGACGCAGTGCGGAACCGTCGCCCGAGGCGGAAGCTACGATTAATGGATTACGCCAGCGTGGGGTTGATGTTCGTGTCATCCGCTGTGACATCACCAAACGCCGCGACGTTGACCAGGTGCTGCGGCGGATCAAACAACAACTCCCTCCGCTCTGCGGCGTGCTTCACACGGCGATGGTCCTGGAGGATCGCCTGCTGGCGGATCTGGATTTGGAAACGCTGCAGCGTGTTTTGCGTCCCAAAGTCTGGGGCGGCTGGAACCTGCACGCCGCGACCGAGTCGTTAAAACTGGACTACTTTATCCTGTTCTCCTCGTTGACCAGCATCTTTGGCCATGCCGGGCAGGCAAATTATTCGGCCGCCAACGCCTTCCTGGACAGCTTGGCGGTTTACCGCCGCTCACAGGGGTTGCCCGCAACGGTCATCAACTGGGGGCATTTGGGGCAGGTCGGTTATCTGGCTCGGCGTCAGGCACTTAGTCAACGTTTGGAGCGTCAGGGAGTGTTGGCCTTTTCCGTGGACCAAGCCACCGCAGCGCTGGACCATTTGCTGCAAGCCGACGCGGTTCAAGCCAGTGTTCTGCGAATGGATTGGTCGCTTTGGCGGGGCTTGGGAGTTACCGGCGAACCCTCCCCGCGATTCGCGGACTTGGTGCAAGAGTCGGGTGAAGAAAACGAATCGCCGCTGTCGCTGGCTCAGATTCGCGGCGAGCCGGTGCCCCGACAATTGCAATGGATCGACCAGCAAGTTTTGCAGAAGTTGTCTAACTTGCTGGGCATGCCGGAGGCTCAGATCGATCGCCAGCGATCGCTGCTGGAACTGGGGTTGGATTCGTTGATGGCGGTCGAACTGCGTAATTGGTTGGATCATCGTTTATCGGTCGAAGTTCCGGTGTCGTTGTTGCTGCAACCGCGGTCGCTGGAACTGGCAGTGGAGGAATTCGGGCAACGGTTCTTAACGGCCAAGGCGGAATCAACCGGCGGTTTGTCGCAAGCCCCAACCGCGACCGAGTCGGACGAACAAAGTTTACCGCTGTCCGTGGGGCACCAGGCGATCGACTCCCAGACCGCTCAGCGCCTGCTGGACGAGATGCCCGACATGGAACCGGGGCAGATTACCGAACTTTTGGCTCAGCTTTTGACCGATCAGCAGGAACGTGCAGCCGATGAGCCCCACTGACAAAATTGGGCATCTCACCGAGGAGCAGCGTCGGCAATACGTGCAACAATTGCTTCAGCAGCGGATTGCCCACGGGGATCGATTTCCGATGTCGGTGCAGCAACAGGGGCTGTGGTACGACTACCGACGTGACCCCAAGGCAGCTTCCTACAATGTGCAGTTCGCCGTGCGGTTACGGTCCCACGTCGACGCTAAGGCAGTGCGGCGGATGGCGGAACTGATCGTTGCCCGCCACAGTTGCTTGCGGACCACCTTTGCAGACACCGGAGGTCTACTGTGGCAGCAGGTGCACCCCAGCCTGCCGCCCCATTTCGAAGTCGTCCCGATTTCCGCTGGCGACGTGGATGCAATCAGGCGGCGGATCGAACCTTACGCGTTGCGCCCCTTCGACCTGCAACGCGGGCCCATGATGCGATGGTATTTGTTTCAAATCGCGTCCGACGATTTTTTACTGATGGTCGTGACCCATCACATCGTGATCGATTTCTGGTCGGTCATGATTGTGCTGAGCGAACTGCACGATGCCTATCGCGATTTTGCACTTGGTATCGAACCACAACTGCCAGCGGTGGCGAACCATTACCAGCAATACGTCCGTTGGCAACAGCAATGGCTTAACAGTGAAGCGGCCGCGGTTTCGGAACGATTCTGGCGGGAAACACTTAGCCAGGTCGACCCTGTCCTGGATCTCCCTACAGATTATATTCGTCCGCGTCGATTGTCCGGACTGGCAACAACGGTCCCGCTGGAGCTTCCAAACGCTCAGGTGCAGGCTCTGGATTCGCTTGGGGCGGCACACGGGGTTACCTTGCATGTCATGTTGCTAACTGTGTTGCAGGTTTTGCTTTATCGTTACAGTGGGCAGAGGACGTTTTGCATCGGCAGCCCATTTGCCGGACGCCAGGAGCAGCGATTTGAACGCACGGTTGGCTTTTTTGTAAACATGCTACCGCTGCCGGTTGATTTTCGTGGCCAGCCTTCCTTCTCGGAACTCTTGCAACGCACCGCAGCAGGCATGTTGTCGGCATTGGATCATCAGGCGTTACCCTTGGCGCGGATTGTTTCCGCCACGGGGGTGGTTCGTGACCCGGCTCGCAGTCCGCTCTTTCAGGTTTCCTGCACCTTTGAATCATCACATTTGCGGGGTGAGCAGCGGACCAGCCTGAACTTGCTTGGCGGAAGCCAACGGTACGACAGCCGCAATGGGTTGGAAAGCGAATCGTTTGCGGTCCCGGTTCCAACTGCCCGTTACGATTTAGAATTTATTTTTGAACGCAGAGGCCGTGGGGTCCAGGGAGCGATTTGCGGCAGTCGAGACTTATTTGCTCCTGCGACGCTCCGCCAGATTGCATCGCATTTTCTAGTCACCCTAGATGACTTGGTCATGCACCCTGACCAGCGGTTCGGACGGGCGGACCATGCCAGTGGTGGACAAGTCGTTCCATCTCAGAGACCAAGCTCCCACGCTCCTGGACTGGTGAAATCGGGGGCTGACAATCCAGCCGACGGGCCCGCGACAGACCTACCGTGGTTCAACCAGCGTTGGCGACAGATCGTGCGGCAACATTCCGATCGACCCGCGCTGATTCAAGCCGGGCGGATACTGACTTACCGGCAAACCGATCGGCTGCTACGACAATTCACCCAACAGCTTTCGGATCACGGTGTGGGACGCGGTGCATTCGTACCCGTGCTGGGACCACCGGGCGTGTCGACGACGCTGGCGATTCTTTCGGTATTGAACGTGGGTGCCACCGTCATCCCACTGGACTCCAACCAGCCTGCCGCATCGCTGCGGGAAGTGCTCCGTTATTCGGCTACCAAGCATTTGCTGCTGAGCGACAACTGCCTGCCCATGGACGCTGTTCTCGCGGGCTTGCCGGAACCCACAAAAACCGCAACGATCCGGCTTGACGGCCTGGAAAGTCCAGCGTCGTTGCAGCAGGTGGTCAGGTGGGCGGATCCGGTTGCGGAAGATTCCGCGTCGATCATGGGGGATCCGGACGCCCCATCAATCGATCATGAACTTGTCAGCCATGGCGGCCACGCATCCCCGTTGGCCTACGTGATCTACACATCCGGCTCGACCGGGACCCCCAAAGGGGTCGTGATCTGCCACGCCGCCCTTGCCCATACGCTTCAGGGCCGACAGCAGCGACTGGGGGTCAATTGCCATGATCGATTCCTGGTCGTGTTATCGCACCAATTCGACGCCGGATTGGGCGTGCTTCTGGGGGCATTGACTAGCGGTGCGGCATTGGTTTGGCCCGACCACCATGCGAGCGATGTTGATGCCTTGGTACGGACCCTGCGGCAGCACGCGATCACGATCCTGCCCGCGATCGCGTCGCTGCACGCGGCATTGGTCATGCATCCTCGGCTGCCCGGATGTGTCTCGCTGCGTCAATTGTGGTCCGGTGGCGAGTCCATGAGCAGTGAATTGCCCCGAATACTACGTGAACGTCATCCGGCACGACTGTGGAACTTTTACGGACCGACCGAAGCTACGATCGAAGTTACCGCTGTCGACGTTACCGATCACGACCCGCAGCGACCGGTGCCACTTGGAAAACCTTTTCCAGACGTCACGTTGTGCGTGGTCGACGAACAGCATCGAGTATTGCCTGAGGGGATTCCCGGCCAGTTGGCGATCGCAGGACCGCGTTTGGCCGTGGGATACCTGGGCAGCCCCCAACAGACGGCCGAAAGGTTTATCCATACCGATGATGGCCGTCGTCTGTACCTGACGGGTGATCGAATCCGGCGGTTGGTCGACGGCACGTGGCTGTTTCTGGGTCGCATGGACGATCAAATCAAATACAACGGGTACCGGCTGGAACCTGAGGAGATCGAACATTGTTTGCAGGTTTGTCCGCAAGTCGTGGTTGCCGCTGTCCATGCGGAACAACCACGCGCCGCCCAACAAGCCCGGGACCAAGCGGCCGGTCCGCTGGCGTTTCGCAACCGATTGGTAGCCTATGTCGAACTGTCAGACGAAGCCAACGGCGAAGCATTAGAAGAAGTGCTTGATTCGCTGCGTCAATGGCTGGCTGATCGATTGCCACCCTACAAGCGGCCGGGGCAGTATTGCATTGTCGATTCCATTCCTCGCTCGGCCAGCGGAAAAATTGACCGGCAAAAGCTGAAGACCCTACCCGTGCGGCAGCATCGTCAGCCCTCATCGTCAAAGCCGCGATCCGCCTTGGAATGCGAACTTGCCGCCCACTGGGCTCGGGCGTTGGGAATAGAGGAAGTCGGGATTGACCGGGATTTCTTCGCCCTGGGCGGCTCATCACTGGCGGCGGCAACGCTGGCAGTGACGCTTAGCGATGCCCTGCAAATGCAAGTCCCCGCGTCGTTGTTGTTCGACCTGGTCGACATTGCCAGTCTTGGGCGTTATCTGGCCAGGACCAACGAAACAGAAGTTCGGCGAAAGTTTGGCGAGCAGTCGATACGTTTGTATCAGGCACCCGAAACGGTGGAACGCGACCTGCAAACGCGAGCGGACGATTCATTGATCGTTCCTCTCGGACGAAGCGGTCGACATGCGGAGACGGACTCGGTCCCTTTCGTCATGATTCATCCTCCTGGCGGGATTGTCGCTTGTTACCGCGAGTTAGCCGAACATTGTCAGCCATATCATCCGTTTTACGCCGTCCGTTCACGCGGGCTGTCGGCGGACGAACCGCTGCCCGGTTCGTTGCAAGAAATGGCTGCCGATTATGTCCACGCAATTCAGCAACAAGGCTTGCAGGGCCCGCTGATTCTGGGCGGGTGGTCGCTGGGAGGGATCGTCGCCTACGAAGTCGCCCGACAGTGGCTCGCACGCTCCCGAACGGTTACGAAATTGGTGCTTCTTGATACCACCATTCCGGCTGGGATTAGCGATCAGGTTAGTGAAGGGTCAGGCGAGGTTGGCCAAGAATACGGTTTGGACCTGTCGCTGGCGGAGCTCCTGCGGTTGAATCCCCAGGAGCAATTGCCCTTGTTGTGGCAGCACGCACGTCAGCTTGGCGTGCTGGACACGGATGCCCCCGAGGCCACGGTGCAGCGTTTGTTGGGAGAACTAAAACGCTTATTCCATCACCACCTGCAACTTGTCATGAATTACCGGCTCCAGCCGCTGCCGGTTTCTGTGCTGCTGGTGCGACCGCGTGACATTCCCGTGACGGTGACTGGCCCGACCGACCGCGGTTGGTCCCGGTTAGTGCCCACGGTTCACACCGTGTATACCAGCGGCCAGCACCACAGCATGATCCAGTCGCCGCATGTCCAGGAGTTGGCCCGTCATCTTACCGCCAACGGAACAGAGGAATAACCCTGCGGAGACCTCGACAAGCACGGCGGGAAATCGCGTGCAAAACTCCGATCAATAACAATCCCAAAATTGCAATTTCCGTAGAACACAAGAATCGGGTATCCTGGCT
>SLFV01000059.1 GCA_007124075.1 Roseimaritima sp. | reverse complement strand
GCAGTTCCTCGCGGTCAAGCACATAGCCTTCGTCGCTTTTCGGTTTGCGATAAAAGGCACAAAAGTCGCAAACGGCGGTGCAAATGTTGGTGTAATTGATATTACGATCAATGTTGTAGGTTCGGAAATCCTCGGGGTGCAGTCGTCTGGCAACCGCATCGGCTGCCTTTCCAATCGCGGTCAATTCGTGGCTTCGTAGTAAGGTTAGGGCGTCTTCATCGGACAACCGCTGGCCGTCAACTGCCCTCGCTAAAATCGTGTTTACGTTTGAGTTTGTCATGGGGGTTTTGAATCAATTCAAGGGTGAGGGACCATCTGAAAATCGTGTTGGCCTTGCGGTGGGCTAATGACCGCATGTCCATAACATGTTGGCTTGGGAGGCCCGGAGCAAGCCCAGTTCTTCCGCATATTGGCGGTAAAGTCGCAATCCCTCCCATTGTTTCGCCTCCAGTTGAAACTGCAAATGTTGGGAGAAATAGCGAGATAGATCATTGGTTGTCAGCCCGTGGGGTCCCGCTTCGGTTGCAGAAATCTCACTCAGATGCGCCAACCCTTCGTCGCGAGCGGCTTCCAGGATCCTGCCTAGGTTGACCGTATCAATTCCGCTGCGGGCCACCCACATCGCAAACACAAACGGCAGTCCGGTCAATTCGCACCAACGGTCTCCGAGGTCCCAAATCTCCGCGTACGTGTCCGCAGGCGGGTGCATCGCCCGATCACCGATCAACAGGATGGCATCCGCATCCATCTGCTCGGGCGTCGCTTCCATTGGCAACGTGATCGATTCGGGCTTCAATCCGTGACATCGAAACAGAAGAATCTTGGCTAATGCAGCACTAGTACGACTACCTTCATCCAACGCCACACGTTTGATCTGCCCCATAGGAACTCGGCTAAGCAATCGTACGCTCCACACCGGACCATGGCATGCGATCGCGGCGTCTGACACAATTCGAGTACCAACCCCGCGGAAGTACTCAATCGAAGGGATCAACGCAACGTCCAAATGTCCTAACGCTAAATCTTCCGCTAACCGACTGGGCAAGTTGAGCGACAATTGGCCAACGCCTTCAAGGCGTTCCGCCAAGCCGTAGATCAGCGGTTTGGTGTTCAGATAGGAAACGGCACCGATTCTAAGCATTCTGACGACTCGCTGTGCTCACATGTGTTTCTCCGACGGAAGGACGACCAATCAATAACTTTGCTGCTGATCTCTACCCAGCAATCAGCCGCTCCCAAGCAATGGCAATCTGCGGCAGGGGGGCTGCCGAATTGGGAAAGCAAGCAAACCGTCGATCGGCTGGCCGTGGCTTATATTGAATACCGTTTTTTCCTGTTTTTCGTAACCCAGCAAAGCAGCGTACAGGCCGCTAAGATGCGTACAGGCCGCTAAGATCCAGGCGAGCGGGATTCGCATTTGACGCTCGGTTAGTGTCTGCCCCGACTGGAATCTGTGCAAGCTTCCCGATTTATTGTTAGACTGAGCTGCAACCGCACTTCATTTAAACCCAGGTGGCTTATCCAATGTGTCTCCTTGTTAACCCAAAAGCCTTGCGTTTAAAACCTCTTACGTTTTATGGTAGCGTTGCGATTGTCCTGGCTATCGCTTCCTCCGTTGTTTCGCAAGACCCGGTTAGTCCTGTCGAATTCCAGGGGGCTGCAACAGCGCGAGAAATCATCCAGGTCCGTGGAAAGCTGGATGGGATGACAGGAAAAATTGCAAAGATCGATGCCGGAGACGAAGGCGAAGTTTTTGTTCACTTGCCCAACACACCCTCCAATTTTCGATTTCGCGCCGAATTCGATTCGCGCGGCCTTCAGCCTGGAATGCTGGTGAGGTTTAACGCCAATTTTGGCCCTGCCGGCCAACCGATCGAATCCGTGAAGGAAGTTGAAATCTTTCAGCCGATTCAATTTCCAGGGATGCCCAAAGCCGTGAAGGACGCGATGACGCCGGGATTGCACTCCAAGGCGAACAAAACCAGCGCCAGTCCGCGGACGGGGATTGCCCCCGGGGCATACAGCGTGGTGGGAAATCTAGTGACGGTCACACCTGATAGTTGGATCGTTGTCAGTGCAGGGCAATTTCCTGTCCGGGCCATGCTTAGTCCTGACCACCGTTTTCGAGTCAACACGCACACGTTCGATCTTGTCCAACCTGGCGATGATATTTCGGTAAACGGTTTTTTTGACGGAAACGATCGAAGCCGAGTTTTGGCGGACACCTTCACGGTCTCGTCCAGTCGCGTGATCGGCGAACCGGTCGAGAAAACGAAGAAGACAAGGCGCGCCCCACGCGGTGCACGGGGACGATCCGCTGCGGCCGAAGACAATGAGCCTGGGCAGGATAATGCCGACAGAGACGCCCCCCGGTAGCGGAGCAGTACCGGACACCGCTTTCCCACCGATTCCCATCTTTGTAACGGCAAGGCCTTCACAACTGCCTGCAATCGCTCGCCTTGATCTTGGGCCTTACCTCCGTGACAGGAGATTTTCGTCTACAAAGCAGCAGGAATGGGCCGTCCGGCGGCTGGCGGTTGGTCCATTGCAGGCGGCGGCGATTCAAAATGCCTGCTACTTTTCAAAACGAAGGCCGCTAGGTTTGCGGCCGTGGGCAATCGATCACGTTTTCGCGGATCTAGGAAGCAGCAGAAAACCTGGCCGCAACCGCGTCCCAATCGACAACGTTCCAGAATGCTGAAACATAATCGGGGCGTCGATTCTGGTAGTTGAGGTAGTAGGCATGCTCCCAAACGTCCAGGCCCAAAATCGGGATGCCCCCGATTCCTGCAACTTCAGTTCCCATCAGCGGGCTGTCTTGATTGGCGGTGCTGCCAACGGCCAACTTTCCACCGTCGACAACAAGCCATGCCCAGCCGCTTCCAAACCGCGTGGCTGCAGCGGTCGCAAACTTTTCTTTGAAAGCTTCAAAACTGCCAAACGTAGCATCAATGGCCGCCGCCAAATCGCCGCCTGGACTTCCCCCCTTGCCCGGGCCCATCACGGTCCAGAACAAGGAATGGTTGGCATGTCCACCGCCATTGTTACGAACGGCTCCGCGAATTGCCTCAGGCACCACCGCTAAATCGGCTATCAATGATTCAACCGGCTTGGCTGCAAGGTCGGAACCCTCCAGGGCTTTGTTCACGTTCGTGATATACGTCTGATGATGCTTGGTGTGATGGATTTCCATCGTTCGTGCATCGACATGAGGTTCCAGCGCTGCGTACGCGTAAGGCAATTCAGGAAGGGTGTAAGCCATAACAAACGACTCCTCGATCGGAGAAAGGAAACAAATAAACCGTCACCGCAGGCTTCGGCCCGATTGTCAAACCTGCCATGTGCCGGTCGTGTTGCTGCGTCAGACCTCCAGGCGACGGACTACCAAGACAATAACTTGCCAT
>SLFV01000143.1 GCA_007124075.1 Roseimaritima sp. | reverse complement strand
GTAGATCCTCCGGCGTATGGGGAGACGGTGACGATTCGGCGGACTGTCCCGGCAAATCCGACCCCACGGGATCGGTTGGCTTGGCGTCGGGGTTTGCGTTTGGATCCCGCTTATCTAAGCGATCGGCCAGACTGTTTTTCTGACGCTGGGAAAGCCGATCGAAGTCCACTTGCTCCAATGCTTCGGCGACTTCCGCGTAGTCTTGCCGTTCAATGGCGTTCATGGGTTCCCGCAATGCATCGATGCCATCCATCGCAGTGGCCAATTGTTGCCAGGTTTCCGCATGTTGTCGATCCAGCGTTTTCTCTCCGGCCTGTTCGATCGCCTGCTGCAGTCGCGAAAGCGATTCCAACCGATCTGCCAACTCCTGATTAGGCCCCTGCAACAGCGTCAACGTTTCTTCAAACTGGGCCATCAACTGGCGCACCGCCGGGTTATCATCCCGATCCGCAAGCGCGGCCAGCGTTGGCAACATACGGGAGCGAAGTTGCGCAGCCAAGTCATCGGTGGTCGCGACCGTCGCACCGTCGGCCACGGTTTGTCGCCAGGAATCCGTCGCCGGGATCAGGCAAATCAGGATGCCCCCCAATGCCAGCGTCCATTTGCTGTACCACGACACCGATGTCGTAATACACTCGCCGGGCACAACTTTCCGCAACTGCAACGGAGTCTCTTGCAGCATGAGCCGGTGTAGCGGTTGATGGGAATGTTCGCAACCAGCCGAGCAGAACTGCAAGGCAGAAAGGGTTCGATCTTTCATTTTGTAGTACCGATCAATTCGCCGCGCACACTCGGTTAACGAAACGGGACGAGCCACCGCGATGAATGCGGAAACCAGCGCAAAGGATGCAATAATGACCGCGGCAAGCAACACCGCTGCAATCCCCGAAGAACGCTGTGCGTACACGACAAACAACGCTGGCGGTAAACCCAGCAGTGCCCCCCATACCGCACCACGAAGCATTTTCGCATACTGAATCCGCCGCTGAACTGCACGCAATACTTGTTCAATCGTCGGCATTGGGGCTCCTGGCGACATCGCAAACGGGGTCAAAACCGGTCGGCACGGTACATACCGACTCCCGAGATCAGATGAGACAAAAAAATCGGCTGGCCGTCGATGAAGAGGCCGCGATCGCACCTGATCGACAATCGTACTACAATGAGTCAACTCTGGGAACGACGTCGTCTGATCCGGAACCGTTTTGCCGATCGGCAAGTTTATTGAAACCAACGAAGGATGCGGTATGGCCAAATCGATCTGGCCGCAAAGTGATCAAACCGAAACCCTGCTTCAGGGTGCCCGACAGGGAGACACCGACGCGATCAATCAATTGCTGGATCGTCATCGGGAGCCGGTACGACGTCTGGTGCAACTGCGGCTGGACCGACGAATTCAACAACGTGTTGATGTCAGCGATGTCGTCCAGGATGTGATGTTCGAAGCCAACGGTCGTCTGCAAACTTATCTGGAAAATCCAGTAATGGCGTTCCACCTCTGGCTTCGTCAGATCGCGTGGGATCACATGATCGACGCCTATCGTCGTCATCGTAAAAGTGCAAAACGCGACATTGACCGCGAACAACCCCTGGTGGTTTCGGGGGAGCCCGACCAATCGACAATCGAATTGGCAGGGCAATTGTGCGATCCTGGAATCACACCGCATGCGGCTGCGGCGCAGCGTGAATTGGCAGAACATGTCGAAGCGACAATCGAGCAGCTTGATCAAGGAGATCGCGAAATCATTCTGATGCGGCACTACGAACATTTGACCAATCAGGAGGTTGCTGAGGTCTTGGGGCTGAATGCACCTGCGGCCAGTATGCGTTACCTACGTGCCATTCGGCGATTGCGGGGATTGCTGCGAACCCAAGAGGATGCGGAGACATCGTGACCAGCAACCGTCGCGAGCCCAGCCCCGCTGATGACCGGCAAACGCCGTTGAACCCTGCGATTTCAATCGCAAACGACGGTTCGGCAGAGGGTGACGTCGGGGGTGGTGCCGAGACGCAAGAGCACGGCGGTGGGCAGGAGGAACGGCTGGCGACCATCCTTTCGGAAATGACCGATCAGATTGCTCAAGGCCAGTTTGTTGACCTAGAGACCCGCTGCCAGCAACATCCCGATTTGGCTGACGATTTGCGACAGTTGTGGGGGGCCGTTCTGATCACCGATGTCACCGGCAACGCGCGCACCGAACTGACGACCCACCGTTCAGGCGGTTGGCGAAGAATGACGCTGCCGACCCAGGTGGGGGATTATGAACTCCTGGAGGAGATTGGCCGTGGCGGAATGGGGGTCGTCTTTCGGGCTAAGCAATTATCGCTGCAACGCGAAGTTGCGATCAAAATGATCCTTCGTGGGCGGCTTGCCAGCGAAGCCGATTTTCAGCGGTTCTTAGCCGAAGCCACCACCGCCGCCCGGTTGGAGCATCCCCACATCGTTCCGGTCTACGAAATCGGTGATGTCGAAGGACGGCCCTATTTCAGCATGAAGTTTGTTGCGGGGGACACCTTGGCCGATCGTTTGTCCGATGGTCCTCTTCCGCAACGAATGGCCGCAAAAATCGTCAGCAAAGTGGCGCGGGCGATCGCAGCGGCGCATCGTGCGGGAATCCTACACCGCGATATCAAACCCTCCAACATTTTGCTAACCGTCGACGACGAACCACTGGTGACCGATTTTGGCTTGGCGAAAGTCGATAATCTGACGCACAGCCTGACCAGTAGTGGAATGGTGCTGGGAACGCCCGCCTACATGTCGCCGGAGCAAGCGTCGGGACGCCGCAGTCAGGTAACCGCTGCGAGCGACGTGTACAGTCTGGGATGCGTCCTCTATCACGCCTTGACCGGTCGTGCTCCGCTGGTTGCCGACAGTCCCGTGGAACTCATGCTGAAGGTCTTGGAGCAGGATCCACCGCCGCCCCGTTTGTTGCGAGGAAACCTGGACAGAGACCTTGAGATGATCGTGATCCGATGCCTGCAAAAGCCGGTTGACCTACGGTATGCAAGCGCCGATTCATTTGCCGATGACTTGGACGCGTTCCTGAACGACGAACGCATTTCGGCTCGCAGCGGTCGTTTCAATCAAGTCGTAGCGCGTCTGTTCCGCGAAACGCACCATGCCAGTGTGCTGCACAACTGGGGATTGCTGTGGATCTGGCATTCCCTGGCATTGCTGTTGGCCTGTTTGGCGACTTGGGGCTTGCAGCAAGCCGAGGTCACCAATCGATTGGCATACGCGGGCCTATGGACCGTGGGCCTGGGGGCCTGGGCGGGCGTGTTCTGGTGGTTACGACGCCGTTTGGGTCCGGTCACTTTCATTGAACGGCAAACCGCGCACGTCTGGGCGTCCAGCATGTTTGCCGTCGCGATGCTGTTCCCGCTGGAATGGTGGATGGACCT
>SLFV01000336.1 GCA_007124075.1 Roseimaritima sp. | reverse complement strand
CGCCTTGATGCGAAACCAGTTTGGGGTGCTGCAGGCCGCGATCAGCGAAAGGGCATAACGCCGTCGGTTGGGGTGAAGGTTGGGCATCGAGATTCCCTCGCCAATCGCACCCAAGATCGTTTCGGAAATCAAGCGAACCGTGCAATGACTTTTCAGGAAAGGATTCTGTAATGTTGCAAGCCCTCGACATCAGTACCTCCGCGCTGACCGCGCAGCGGGTCCGGTTGAATACCGTTTCCAGTAACATCGCCAACATTTCATCACTGACGGACGAAGACGGCAACGCCGAACCTTACCGCGCGCGGCACGTGGTTTTTCAGACCGACGATCAATTGTCGTTGCACGGTGCGGCGGGAGTGAAGGTGTCCGAGATCAAGACCGAGGAGGCCGACCCCCTGTACCGCTACGAACCGAATCATCCGTTGGCAATCCAGGAGGGAAAGTGGAAGGGCTACGTCGCCTATCCCAATATCAATCTTACCGGGCAAATGGTTGACGCCCTCGAGGCGACTCGAGCCTACGAAGCGAACATTGGGGTGATGGAAATCACCAAAGACCTCAGTCGCGAATCGCTCTCGATCATTGCATAATCGTTAACACCCGCTGGCCATGCACCCACTAAGCTCGCTGCCCGCTTTTCCTTCATTGCCACCGCTGCCGCAGGGGCCAACGGCACCGGTTTCCCCGCGGAGTCCCGCAGGGACGGCGGCAAGCGGTACGGTCAGTAATCCGTTTTTGGACCTGGTCGCGGGCAAGGTGCAGGAAGTCAATGCTGGCCAACAACACGCCGACCAATTGGTGCATCGCATGTTGACCGGCGATGACGTCAATCAGGCCGAAGTCCTGACAGCGGTCCAGAAAGCCGATCTTTCGTTCCGTATGATGCTGCAAATGCGCAATAAATTGATGGATGCGTACCGTGAAATCCAGCAAATCCAAATCTAGTCGTAATTGTTCATCATGAATTTCATCCGAGATACCGCAAACGCTTATCGCGAAGTTTTTCTGGCCATGCCAGTCGCCTCGCGAGCCATTGCCATCATGCTGCTGATCGTGATTGCGATTGGGCTGGCGATCTTGGTTCGTGGTGGCGGTCCGACCGAGACGGTTTATCTATTCGGTGGGGAATCCTTTAATGAACAAGAACTTGCCGAAATGGAGTTGGCTTTTAGCAAGGCCAGGCTAAGCTCCTGGACACGGGAAAACAAACGTTTGCGGGTTCCTGCCGATGCGATGCACGAATACCTGCGGGCTTTGGCCGATGAGGGCACGTTGCCGTCACGGCTTGAATCCGCAGTCAAAGAATCGCTGAACCGATCCAATCCGTTAGAGCTGAGCGATCAATTTAAATACCGCACCCAGCACGCGCGGCTGCAGGATATCGGGCGTCAGATCCAAATGTTCGCCGATATCAAATGGGCGCAGGTACAATACGACCGATCCGAAAAAGGCTGGGCCAGCCAACATCGGCACACCGCCAGTGTCACCGTGATGCCCGAAGGGGATCGCCCGCTATCCTCCGGACGCGAACGTCAGATCAAGGAACTGGTCAGTCATTCGTTTGCAAACCTCCGTCTGGAAGACGTGGCCGTTATTGACACCAATGCGACTCGCGGCGGTGCGGGGAGCGACGAGGACAATGAGGTTTTGGCGACCAAGCGGCGTATCGAAAGCGACATGGAGTCCCGTATCCGCAACCTGCTGAGCCCCTATGGCGACATTCGCTTGTTGGTCACAGCGGATTTGGATCCAACGCTCCGCAGTCAAACGACCAAGGTTTCGTTCAGCGACCGGATGCCCCTAGACGAGCAGTCGCGCAAACAGGAAACCGAAACCAATCGCAGGCCGCCGGGAGGGGTCCCGGGAGTCCAGCCCAACGCACTGGCGGAAAATCAGCGGATCAGCCTGAACGAGCTCCCACTGACGTCCAAGACCAAAGCCGAAGAACGCGCCAGTCGGGGCATTGCTGGCCAAACCTACGAACAGACCGAACGTGCACCACTGTTGCTGCGGCGAATCAAAGTCAGCATCGGTCTGCCAAAATCCTATTACGAAACGTTGTATCGCACCGAGTTTATAAAAGAAAATCCGGAGTCCAGCCCGCAACAGATACCACCACCGCAACCCGAGCAATTAAGCAAAATCCGGGAAGATGTACAAAGCACGATTCAATCGGCGGTCGAAGTCCTGTTGGATGGTGGCGAAGCCGGCGACGATCGTTTGCGAATGGTCAAGGTCTGGGATTACGCGGACCTGCCCACCGCGCCCGGCGAATTACCTCCGGCGGCGAACAAAGCGATTTCCTGGCTGGCGGGTTCCTGGCAAACGATCGCCCTGGGGATGCTGGCTTTGGTCGCGTTGCTGATCGCTCGCAATGTCGCCAAAAGCGCCCCCGCACCTCCACCGGCGTCGTTTGACGAAGGTTTTGGGCTGGAGATCCCCAAGCCGCCGGTCAACGAGCAAGAAGAGGAAGCCAAGAATTCCGAATCCCAGCTTCAAATTACCGGGGGCAGCTTGAAGGAGGAGTTGACCGACATCATCGAAAACAATCCCGATGTGGCCGCAAACGTGCTCCGCGGATGGCTTGGCGAAGCGGCATGAGTTTTGTATTAAAAGTCGGTAAGCGAGCGCGGCGGTATCGCGACCCGCAAGGCATTCAGTACCGCCAACACATCGATGATTTCTTGCGTGATCGCTCCCGCTACCGGAGGCAGGTAGCCTGCGGCGGCAACGAACATTGCCAGTACGCTCAGCCCCATTCCTCCCACAGCGCTTTGCAACGCCATGCGGCGCATCCGCCTGCTGATGTGCATTAATTCGTCGACTTTGCGCAACGACGAATCAAGGATTACCGCGCCAGCCGCTTCAGTGGTCACATCGCTGTTTTGTCCAAAAGCCACTCCCACCGTTGCGGCCAGTAGCGCGGGAGCGTCGTTGATCCCATCCCCCACAAATAAGGTCGCGCGGCGGTCGGTCTCCTGCCGCACGATCTGCAGCTTCTGCTCTGGGCTTTGTCCTGCATAAATCTCCGTCACCCCCACCGCAGCAGCCAGGTAGCGAACCTCGGACTCGCGGTCGCCCGAAACCAACATGATTCGCTCAATCCCATGTCGGGGCTGAAGGTGCTGTACAAACAACGCACTTTCGGCACGCGGCGCGTCACGGAATTGAAATAATCCGGCGTACCTACCATCAATTAAAACCACACATTCCAGGCCTTCCCCGGTAGGAGCCAACACCTGCCGCAACTGCGGCTGTTCCTTCAGCAACTGGTTGCGGCTGGTAATCCGCAGTTCCTGTTCATTCAAACACGCCACCAATCCCTTGCCAGGTGCCTCGGTCACGGCGGTGGGAGCGTGCAGTTCCAGCTTTGCACGCTTGGCAGCTTCGACCAATGCCAGGGCAAGCGGATG
>SLFV01000462.1 GCA_007124075.1 Roseimaritima sp. | reverse complement strand
GGTTCAGGTTCAGGTTCAGGTTGCGGTTCAGGTTCAGGCGGCGGAGGAGCGGTTGGCAGGCTCGAAGCCATCAACATCGGAGCACGCTCAGTCATCAGTTCTACGTGGCCACGGATCGTTTTCCCTCGTAACAGCCGAGCCATAATCCAGCCATTGGCATCAATCGGCACTTCAACGGACACGCTCAGCTTTGTGGATTGGTCGGTTAGCTCCGCCGGATGGACACTGACGACAGCCGCTTTGACTCCGGCTTTCTGCAACAGTTCGTCCGCGCGCGCGCGAGCCAGAGCGACAGAACCTCCAGGAACCATCGCTGCTCGTGCGCCTTCGTAGGCTGCGGTCTCCGCCGTGTGACGCAGCATACTTGCAGACGTCAGCTCGAAGGCGGCAAACAGAAACATTACCAGGACGGTTGACGCCAACGAAAACTCGACCGCGGCGGCACCATCTCTTTGCGCTATGTTTCGCTTCACTGTGTCTCTCACTGGGTCAATAAAATCGGCAATTTGTTAGCGATGTCTCGAAAGGCCTGATTTAATTCCGACGCGTTGATAGCGTGGTAATGGCGTCCGCCCCCGATTTGCGCCGCCGATTGCATTTTCGGAAGATCAGCTTCATCGCTGAAAGTGATCGTATACACCGTCACTTTATTGTGCCTAGCGACATTGGCAGCGGTCGTCGGCTTGACTCCGTAGTTGTGACGCCCATCGGTCAACACAATCAATACCGGCACCGCCTGAGTGCGCCGAGTTGCAGGATCCAGCAAGCAAGCCAAGCCCTCGTAAATCCCGCCCCCAATGTTCGTGCCCCCGCCGTGGAAAGCTGCCGAATGACTAATGAGGGCAGCAAGAATGTCGCCGTACTGATCCGTCAACATCACCTCTGTGGAGGTGTTGTGGCTGTAGGTGGATAGAGACACCAGTTCCTGCTGGGGCGTGGCATCAAGTGCAGCTAGAAAAATTTGCACTGCTGCGACGGTATCAAGCCAACGCGCGCCTGGAGGCACAGGATCGCCGAACTCCCAGCCAGCCGGAGCGGTAGCAGGTAGAATCGGAAAGTTCTCCGAGACTTCATCTGCCGCATAAATCATCGAACCACTGCGGTCGACAACCAGAGCAATATCGAGGTCAACCTGAGTACTGACAGCGGATCGCAACGTTCGGATATTCAGTGAACTACCAAAAATGGGAAGAATCGGCTTCAGGGTAATACCTGCCGTCCCTGAATTCAGGCTCTGGGTCGTCAACCGCAGTGCATTCATGGGGGCGTTGTCGTCGACCCGAGGACTGAACTGATAGACAGAACTGGCATTGGGACGAACCGAAATGCCAAATTCAACATCGGCTGCGGTAACGGGAACGACCTTGCCCGCAACGGGATTGAGTCCGGCAAGCTCCTGGGCGACCGCGATTGCAGCCGCTTCGCTGCCTGTGACCAGTAACGTTCGCCCCCCGGCGCGGCAGGCGACATCGGTCCGAATCTGCAGTTCCGTCCGCACCAATTCAATGTAGGTAGCGTTCACTGCAAATGCAGCAAACAGCAGAACAATCGGTAGCAGCAGGATGACCATCGCCATCGTGGCCCCGACCCGGTTCGTTGCGCCTCGTCGTTGCAGAAAGCAACTTGTCCGCAACAGCACCATGGGGAAATGCATCATTTATTCTCCGCGAACGACAACCGATTCCGTTATCGGTTCACCTGAAAAGAACCATCCTCCGAACAGCGTATTGGAATCGCTTGCTGCCGAAACCGTCACGGTGAACAGATCGCCATAACCAACGCGCGTCGGATCGCTCGGTTGTGTCGTGATGGAATAGTCCTTGATGTTGCGACCCTCCAACAACAAATCCGCCTGTGCAATGACGTTTTCGCTCGTGGCGGTGGGAACCAGTCCGATGCGAGCTGCTTCGTAGGCGGCCAATTTCAAGCCTTGTTTCAGGTGCATGATGGAACAGATTTCCACGGTACCCAAAACCAACAGGACCAACACGGGCAGGCAGAGTGCCAGTTCTATCAGCGAACTACCCTTCACGGAACGTTCAGCTTTTATCAGCATCATGGTGCCTTTACATTTAAACAGCCGCCCACGGGCGATACCCACCATCGAACTTTAGATCACATTCCAAGACGCAGAAGGGCTTGAATCATAAAAATTTCCCAAAAGTAAATCATTAAATCTGCCTCGTGCTCTGACATGGCTAACAATGAGGGGGGGCCGTCCTGGGATTCGCCAGGATTCCCCGAGCGAGAGGATTCCGACGAATTCCACAACCCTAAAATTCAATCCTGACAAACCACTCGCGACAAAGATCGCGGATCAACACGGCCTCAGATTGGTAACTGGTTGTGTGCTTGCCTCGCTGCGGATATCGTCACGGGGTTTGCGGAACACAACACTTGGGACCTGATCAAAATGTATGAAGTAGAGGCTAAGTATCCGCTCCCCAACCCCTTGGAATTCCGTCAGCGGGTGCTTGATTTTGGCGCGATCCAGGAGGGTTCGGTGGTGGTCCATGACGACACCTATTTCTCGCATCCCTGTCGCGATTTCAGAGAAACAACGGAGGCCCTGCGGATCAGGCGAGTGGAGTCAGATCAGCCCAATGCACTTGCCCGCCCGGAAAGCCTCGTCACCTATAAAGGTCCCAAACGCCCGGGAGATGTGAAGGCGAGGGAGGAGCAAGAATGGTCGTTGGGAAGCGCTGACGTCGACGGACAGCGACTGACCCGATTGCTGGTTTCGCTCGGCTTTCGTGCGGTTGCAACCGTCAGGAAGCGACGCGAGACCCTCATCATGCAGCATCAGGAACTGTTGATCAGGGTAACGCTGGACCAAGTGGAGGATCTGGGTTGGTTTACGGAGATTGAAACGATTGCCAACGACAAAAGCCAGATTCCGGTCGCTCGCGAGGCCGTCCTCAGTCTCGCCACAGCGCTCCATTTGGTCGATTCGGAGCAGAGGAGCTATTTGGCTCTTTTGTTAAAATCGCTAAAATCGGAAAAGTATGATTGACTGGATGCCGCGTATCTGTCTAACCTAGGCGGAGTGTGTCGCCATCGTACGCGGCACTTGCGTGAATGAAGTCACATTTGTGAGGTAGGTTTAATGAAAGTGTTAGCTCTTTCACTATTTGCGGTCGTTGCGATGGCAACGGTCATGGTCGCGGCCGACCCGAAGTTGGAAGGTGTCAAGTGTATCGTTGCTCCGCGTCCGATTGCCGCTGACAAATCGACAGAATATAAAGACGGTAAGGTTTTTTTCTGCTGCGGCAATTGCTTAGCGAAGTTCAAGTCGGGTCCCGAAGCGTTTGCCCCAAAAGCAAACCATCAACTTGTCGTTACCGAGCAGTATGAACAAAAGGGTTGTCCGATTTCAGGCCAGCCGTTTGACGAGTCGATTGTGGTCGATGTTCAAGGCGTGAAGGTCGGTCTGTGTTGTAACAACTG
>SLFV01000012.1 GCA_007124075.1 Roseimaritima sp. | reverse complement strand
TAATCGGCCACAGTTTCGGGGGGGCCGCATCCTTGGCTGCTGCGGCGGCTCGCGACTCGCATGACCTGCTGCAGGAACTCCGTGGCGTCATCACCTTGGCCGCTCCCGCCGATACCCAACATTTAGCCACGTTACTTGATCGGCTGAACCCTGCCATTGAAGCAACAGGACAGGGGGATGTGACGATTGGCGGGCTGACCTGGACCATCACGCGGCAGATGCTGACGGACTTTCGACGTCACCGGTTAAGCGATCTGATCCCCCAGATTGACCTTCCTCTGCTTTTGTTTCATTCGCCCGAAGACCAAACCGTTGGCTTTGACGAGGCCCTGCGAATCATGCACCTGGCATCGGCCGAGCCCCCTGCCGCGACGGTCAACCTGATCACGCTAAGCGGTGCGGATCACCTGCTAAGCAACCAGCCCAGCGACTTGACCTACGTTGCGGAATTGATCGCCACGTTTGCGCGACGGCACCTGTAAACGTCAGTCAACGGGCGGCTGCTGAGGTCGCTTCGAATTCAGGAATCGCTACCAAAGTATTGACCGAGGAATGCTTTGCGGTCGCTGGCCTGCGTGTATTCCACCATGGCCTGCAGCCTCCGTTGATCGGCCAATCTCTTTCGGTCCAGGTAACCAGCATCGGCCAGCGGTTTGGGAAGCGTGTGAACCTCTCGACGCAATTCAAACGCGGCAGGCGGTTGTGGGCCAGCGACGACGTCATGTCGATCCAGCATCGCCAAAGCCGTTGCCAGTCGATGATCGTGCGGGTGAACATTCTGCAATTGTCGATTCAACCACTGAAATCCATGTGCCCGAACTTCCTCCCCCCGGCAGGTGAGGTAATGCAACAAACGTTGATAGAAGTCCGCATCGGGGTTTCGCCACTGAATGAACTGCATCTGCGTCAGCAAATCATCCGAGGCGTATAGCAAGCAGCAAATCGCCACCTTACCATCCCGTCCCGCGCGACCGATCTCCTGGTAGTAAGACTCCAACGAACCAGGTACTTCCGCATGAATGACCGCACGAATGTCAGCGCGGTCAATCCCCATGCCAAACGCGTTGGTGGCCAGGATCAATGGCTTTGCAGCTTGCAAAAACGCTTCCTGGACCGCGCGACGTTCCGGCGACGACAGGTCTCCGTGATAGCAGGTATGGACAAATCCGTGCTGCCGCAGCAGTTCACTGAACCGTTGCAACGTCTTGATCAGCGTGAAGTAGACAATCGTCCCCCCGGATTCGATCTGTTGCGAATTCGACAGCAGTTCCAGCAAATGACGCAGCTTCTCCTCCTCATTCCAAACCTGACGCACCTTCAGATGCAGGTTGGGCCGTTTGATTCCACTGTGAAAGATCCGCATTTCGCGGGCATCCATACCAAGCTGCCGCAGGATGTCACGTTGGCAATCGGGGGTCGCCGTGGCGGTCAATGCGACCGTCAGCGGGAGCCCCAAGAACTGACGAATCTCCTTTAACCGACTATAGTCGGGCCGGAAGTCGTGCCCCCACTGGCTAACACAATGGGCCTCGTCGATCGCTAACAACCGAACCTGTCTTTGTTTCCAAATTGCCCGGAATTCCGGTTTTCGAAACCTTTCCGGGGTCACGTAGACCAACCGAAAGGTTCCGTCGCGCAACGCTTGCATCCGTTGCTGGCGCTCGTGCCCATTGAGTGACGAATTGATGTAGGTCGCTTCGATCCCGTGCATGCTCAGTCGGTCCACTTGGTCCTTCATCAGCGCGATCAGGGGACTGAGAACCAGTACGATGGAATCGTCATCGGGCGGGCCGACGACCGCTGGCAATTGGTAGCATAGTGACTTTCCCCCGCCCGTGGGCATCACGACCAATGCGTGTTGACCAGAAAGCAAGTGTTGCAAAATCGCTGCTTGCTGGCCTTGGAAATCCTGGAATCCGAAATGTTGTCGCAAAGCTGCGACAGCATCCTCTAAACGGTGTGAGAGGTAATTTTGCATGTTAAATAAAACGATCAATGACCCAGGGGTTGTGCGGCTGACTCAGTCCACTGTCAGCACGTCATCATCGGAGACTGAATAGCTGGCACCCGCACGCACCCAAGGGGCCAGCACACTGTCGCGTTGTGGCGTGATCAGGATCGAATGGTTTTCACGATTCACGCTAACGACGCGTACCGGAAGCCTTTCTCGACACGCCATGCCGCCAACGTCCACTTCGGTCTTGATCGCCCCATAGGTCGCCTCTAGTCGACTGGCCCAGTCCTCCAAGTCTGGCCGCCCAAGCTCGATCACGTGCATGGCGTTGACTTAGTTGGTGCTGGATCCCGAGGGGCAGTTCACTGTCGACCGCATGGACCAAGTCCAGCAACTGGCGATGCCCCGCGTCGATCGAATTGGCGTCTGCGGATTGACGAAACAACAATTCGGTTTCTAGTCGTTGTCGCAGGATGTCGATCGGCTGACTGGTCCAGGCATCGCACCCACCCAGCAGTCGCCGCAGGATGTCAGCGTCCGAAAGTGCGATCACATCTTCGGAAAGCTGAATCAGTCGTTGCATGTCCCCCGGCCAACGTTCCAAAACGTCGACGTAGCGTTCCTGCTTCAGCATTTGGCCCGCCAAAATCGCGTCAATCGATTCCCGCGCGGGCAATCGCTCGTCCGCCAATCGACGCCCAAACTCCAGGCGTTGCCAATCGTACAGATGCCAGCCCGAGTCGGCTTTGACAACGTACCACTGCTGCGACGTCGTCAAGTTGTCGCTTGAATAGACCAGAAGGTCCACTTCGGCCAGCATACCATCGGGGGCTAACCGCACCTCCAACAACTCGTAGTGGTCATCCACGCTGGGACTGAGCGTTTCCCCTGCCCCCAGCCCTCGCGATAAAATCAAGCGGGTCAAAAGTGGGACCGAACCATTCGCAGATTCACTCTTGTACATCGATTTAAGAAAGGTTACGACATGGAATCTTGCGGGTTGGCCGTTTTTTAGCAGTACCATCGTCGCGTCGATAAACTCGGTCAGCGATGGATCGGAGCAGGTGACGCTTTGATTCAAAGTTTGCAAACGGCGTTGGATTGACGCATTGAAGGTTTTCGCATCATGTGCAAACGCATCATAGCGTCTAGGCAGTTCAATGTTGACCGTTCCGCTGCGGTTGGCAGCCTGGTACCGCTGGAACAGAAGATAACCAGCACCGAACACGCCACAGCACAGCAACCCGCACAGCCCCAAGAAGCCTAGGATCACAAACACGATCCGTTTGCCCGAGCCCGAACCGGTCTCTGGCGGAGAACCCGCCCGCGGTGGAAATGGGTCAGCAGGGTCTCCGGATGGTTGTTTACTGGACATCGGTTCGGTGTTTCGCTCCGGTGGCAGGTTACGGTGAGCATTACCGCCAACCAGTTTGCACTTTGGCAAAGATTAAAACAATCAACCTACAGGGATTGACAATTTCTGGCATCTCGTAATACTTC
>SLFV01000401.1 GCA_007124075.1 Roseimaritima sp. | reverse complement strand
GCAAAGAACGGAAGTTGCTGGACGCCAGCGACCACGCGGCGGTTTGGCAGCAGGTCCGTCCCGAAGGGAGCAATGCCTTGCATTGGTTTGCACGTCCCTTAGCGTTTGCCAGGATCATGCGGGAGATCGCGGGGACGGACCGCGGGCAAAGGGTAGACATTGTCAATTTACTGGAACGTCAGGGATTCGCCGCAGTGAAATCTGCCGGCGGAGAAATACGCATTTCTGAAAATGCGATCGATTTGCAGCATCACGGCTACATTTTCGCGCCTCAAGATCCAGACGGGGAGCCACGGTTTGAGCTGGCAGCGAGGGCTTTGGATTTTCCCAACCGTTCCGAAGTGTCGATCCCGGCATGGGTCGATCCACAGGCTTCGAACGTTACATTCGTCAACTGGCGGATGGAGAAAGCTTTTTGGGCGATCGAATCGCTGGTAGATGATGCCATGGGATCGGTGGTGTTTCGTCCAACGCTGGATGGGATCCGCGACGACCCGGAGGGTGCTCAGATTGATATTCCCAACGATATCGTGGCCAATTTGGGAGAGGTGTTGTTTCACTTGACCGACAGCCTGGATGGCGAAAGCGATCGAACTTTGGTAGCAATCCAGGTTCGAAATGTCGAACAAGTGGCGGGGGCAATCAACCGTGCGATGCAAGTGGAACCCAATGCAGAGGCCTATGAAGCGTTCCCGCAGCATCCGGTCTGGAAGGTTTTGCCAGAGACCGACCAGGACCTGGACGATGATTTATTCAGCGACTTTGGGTTTGATGATCTGGATGACGACGACGACGAGGAACGTCGCCAACCGCTGCTGGAGCAGTGGGCAATCACGGTCGTTGAAGATGCAACCGCCGGGGGCGAAGGGACTGGGTATTTAATGTTCTCGAGCCATGCGGCCCAACTTGCGCATGTGGTGCAACGCATCGGTCAACCACAGGCGGGCAACTTCGCTGACGATCCAAGCGTCCAGCGAGTTCGGGAGCAGATTCGGCAGTGGGATAGTGACAGTAGTGCTGGTGCGAGACTGAACGTCACGGAGCGTTCGTGGCGAGCAAAGTATGAAACATTTCGGCAAGGGACGTTGAGCGACAGTGATTCTGTTTTGGGGAATCTGATTCGTCGGATTCGGCAATCGCGGGTTGATGAAGCTCAGCCAGAAAAATTAAATGCGGACAACCTGCCGCCCTTCTCGGTCGTCCGCCCCTACTTCACTCCGGCGGGTGGTTATGTAAAGACCGAGGAAAATGGTTGGCGAATTCGTGGATTCCTCCTAGGGCAGTGATCCCGACGCATCTGCATGGTTGATTGTCGGCAGATATCGAGTTCGGTAACCGCAGCGAAACCGTGTGGCCCCCTTGCGCGAGCCGACACCGCTGCGATATCTTGTAGGCGATCCGCTACGGATCGTCCCCCTTGGCAATCGCGATACATCGGTCTGCTGGCAAGAAGAAAGAGCAATATGATTTCGATGGACAAAATCGTTTCGCTGTGCAAGCGACGAGGTTTTATCTTCCAGTCCAGTGATATCTACGGGGGCTTTGGCGGATTTTGGGACTACGGCCCGTTAGGGGTGGAACTGAAACGCAACGTCAAGGAAGCCTGGTGGCGAGACATGGTGTCGGGACACAATGAGTTGGTGCCCCCTCAAGGCGCTCCCGCAGCCTTCGATATGGTCGGATTGGACAGCACGATCGTCATGCATCCACAAGTGTGGAAGTGCAGCGGGCACTACGATCTTTTTCACGATTACATGGTCGATTGTCGCCAATCGAAAAAACGCTATCGACATGATCAGGTTCGGGGGCGGTGGGTTCAGTTCGGGGACCAAAAGGTATTCGTTGCAACCGCTGCCGAAGGGGATTTGGAGCAGGAGGATGTCCAGCGCCGCGCACTGAAGTACTTTCGCTTGCGGGCTAAAGATGCGGATCGTTTAAGCTACGACGGTGGCCTGCGTACGCTCGATACCGTTGACGAGTTGAATCGCGTGTTGGGGCCGGACGCAAACGAACTGGGTACGCTGACCGAACCGCGCGAATTCAATCTGATGTTTAAAACGACCGTGGGTGCCCTCGGGGGAGAAGAAGACACCGCCTTCTTAAGGCCCGAGACCGCGCAGGGAATTTTCGTCAATTTCAAAAACGTTCTGGATAGCACGCGGGTCAGTCTGCCCTTCGGGATCGCCCAGATCGGGAAAAGTTTTCGCAACGAGATCACCCCCCGGAACTTTACGTTCCGTTCGCGTGAATTCGAACAGATGGAGATCGAGTTCTTTTGCCCGCCCGACCAGTCCCAGCAATGGTACCGCTATTGGCGCGATCGCCGCATTCATTGGTACCAGAGCCTTGGGCTTGCCGGAGATTCGCTTCGGATGCGAGAGCACGCGGAGGCGGAACTTGCACACTACAGCACAGGGACAGCGGATATCGAATACGCTTTCCCGTTCCTTGATGAGGGTGAATATGGAGAACTGGAGGGTGTCGCTCATCGAGGTGATTTTGATTTGCGCAGCCACATGGAAGGCAAGTTAGACCCGAAGACGAATCCTTTGCGTTTGGAACTGGATGAAACTGGAAAGCCACGGCATCGTGGCAGTGGCCGTGATTTGACCTATCGTGACGAAGCAAGCGGCGAGCGATACGTCCCGCATGTGATCGAGCCTTCAGCCGGTGCAGATCGAGCAACGCTGGCGTTTTTGTGCCAAGCGTTCACCGAGGATGAAGCTCCGGATGAACACGGTAAACCTCAGGCACGTACGCTGCTGAAGTTCCATCCGCGGCTGGCACCAATCAAGGCGGCGGTGTTTCCGTTAGTGAAGAAGGATGGAATGCCGGAAATTGCTCGCGATCTGTATGGCGAGCTCAAGCGAAATTTCGCGGTCTTCTACGACGAAAAGAGCGCCGTGGGGAGGAGATACCGTCGGCAAGATGAAATTGGTACCCCCTACTGCATTACCATTGACGGCCAGACCGTCCAGGACAAAACCGTTACCCTTCGCGATCGGGACAGCTTGCAGCAATGGAGGGTGCCCCTCGCGGAAGTCGCCACGGAGATCAAGTCTCGAATAGCTGCGGTTTAGCTGCCGGATGAAAAAGGGGAGGTGACTCTTGGGGGAATTTTCGCAGAAGGTTCGCCATCGTGTCGAAACGGGGCGCGGGATTGCGGCTTGATCGTTTTACCGCCTGGCCCGCAGCCACACCGTTTTGATCGATAGCCAGCACTTTCAGGTGACGTTATACTAGAACGATTCCCGCCTACCTGCAATGTGCTTTCATTGCCTGGGAATCGGCATTTCCTTCGACACACTTGCAGTTTTCTCTGTCGTTCAGGGTGATCCAATGCGTATCTTCGTCGCGATGTTTCTCACGTCCCTTTATTTGGGGTCATGCTCGGTGACCATGGCGCAGGGACCGCTGGATGATGATGGCAAACTGGTTCAGTTTGAACGGGACATCGCTCCGATATTTCGCGAATTCT
>SLFV01000077.1 GCA_007124075.1 Roseimaritima sp. | reverse complement strand
GGGGCCGGACACGGTAGATTCGTATCTGCCGCTCGCCTAAACTTCCCGTTTTCGTCCCCCCTTTGCAAAAGTTTGATGTCCGCCCCCACGGAGATACCCGACCAATCGATCGATTCCCTCTGGCAGCAGCGACAACGGTTGCTTCGGTTCTGGCTGCTCTGCTGGGGGGCACTACTGCTGGCGACATGGCCGCTATGGTGTCCACAAACCGACTTTCCCTCCGTGCCACTGTTCGGTCCCGGCTGGACGCTGCCAGCGTTCTGGCAGGCAGGGGTGCTGGTAGGTTTGGTAAGCTCCCTGGTTGTGGCGTTTGTCGGTTTAGGTAGTCGAATCGGCACCGCCGCGATTTTGTGTTTTTCGCTGTTCGCGTTGCTCCTTGTCACGTTGAATCAGCATCGCCTGCAACCCTGGATGTATCAGGCGATCATCCTCTGTTGGGTTTTCGCGGGATTGCCGCCACTGGCCGCCTTGCGTTGCCTGCGTTGGCTGACGATCTCCATTTATTTCTATTCAGCATTGGGAAAATTGGATTACCAATTCTTGCATACCGTAGGCCAGCAGTTTCTGCAGACAATCCTTGCGTTTGTTGGGGTCGACGCCAGCTTGATGGATTGGTCAATTGGTTTATGGCTTGCTGGTTTGTTACCCTGTGGCGAACTTGCCATCGCGGTTGGTTTGAGTTTTCGCTGCTGCCGTCGTTGGGCAGCTTGCGGAGCGATCGTGATGCACCTGATGATCTTACTGATCGTCAGCCCTTGGGGTTTGGGGCATCGACCCGGGGTTTGGATCTGGAATCTTGCCATGGCAGGGAATGCTTACCTGTTGTTCTTTGGAAATGTGAAAAATACGGCCAATCCATGTCCCCGTCCGCGCGAACGTGAAGCAAGGCACGCGTTGCGCTACTGCGGTTGGCTTAGACCAGCAGTCCATTTAATCGTTTGCGGCGCTTTACTTTTACCGCTGTCGGAGCGTTATGGATTCTGGGATCATTGGCTTAGCTGGGCATTGTATTCGCCTCATACCAGCCGTGTGGATATCTATGTTCACGCATCGGCGGTCGATCATCTGCCCGCTGCGGTAGGACCGCATGTAGGTCCGCCTGATCCGCTGGGCTGGTGTAAGGTCGCGATGGACCGTTGGTCGTTGCAAACGGTGGGTGTGCCGATTTATCCCCAAGCCAGGTTTCAGTTAGCGGTGGCGATTGCTATGGTGCAAGCGCCTGCTTTGGAGGGTGCCAGCCGAGTGGAGCTGAGGGGAATCTCCCACCGCTTCGACGGTCGACGGTCGACGGAGCGGCTGGTGCAGTCGCTGGAACTGCGGCGGGTTGCCGACCGTTATTGGCTCAATGCGCTGCCGGCCAAGCGCGAATCGTAACAGACCACTCGTATTTTATCGACGGAGTTCAGCAAGCGATGCCTGACCACGATCCATCAGCAGATCATGAACCATACCCTCGCCAGCATGGTCCTTGGCTGATCCACCGTTCTCACCAGCCATACCATGATCCGTGGGTCCAAGTCCGTCGCGACGAGGTCACGAGGCCTGATGGCCTGCCGGGTTCGTACGCGGTTGTTTATTTGAAACCGGGGGTCTGCGTGTTGGCTTTGGACACGGACAACCACGTCGTGCTGACAAAGGAATTTCACTACGGGGTAGGACGCACGACTACCGAAGCGGTTAGCGGTGGAATTGAATCGGGAGATTCGCCTGAACAGACCGCGCATCGCGAGTTGGCAGAGGAGTTGGGGATTACTGCGGGGAAGCTTACAAAACTAGGGATGACCGATCCTTTCACGGCAAATGTTGTTTCCCCCACACATCTGTTTCTCGCCGAACAGTTAAGCAACGGCGACGCGAACCCGGAAGGAACCGAACAGATCGAACCCGTCCGGGTCCCCTTTTCGCAGGCAATTGCTTGGGTGCTGGAGGGTCAAATCACCCACGCGCCCAGTTGCTTGGTCATCCTGCGTGCGGCAATCAAGAAAAACCAAGCGCTTCCTTAGGGTTTTGGCAGCAATACAGGCGAATCAAGTCATCGCTGCACCCGATTGCAGCCAGATTGCGACGCAGTTCGGGCATCGTGGCGGCGGAACCCGCTAGTTGGCCACTTTCGTCAACACGGGGAGCATCCCCGGCGCGGACGCGGATGGTACGGTCACCCAACCGGTAAGTGCCCGGTCCCAATCCCGCCGCCGCGATCGCATCGGTTGTGATCACGATCCGATCGGCGGGTATGCTGCGCAAAAAGTTTTTCAATACGAACAGCGGCACGTGATGCCCGTCGGCAATTAAGCCAATATGCAATTTGTCTGCCAGCGACAGCGCCCGCTGAATGATGTTATCGTGTCGCGGCAATTCTACGGGACAACCGTTCCCCAAATGCGTGAACATTCGCAACCCCGCGTCGATGGCGCGGCGAAGCTGTTCCAAAGATGCGTTGGTGTGTCCGGCGGAAACGCAGACCTGCTGATCGCTTAAAAATCGGGTTACCACAGCATCCGGGTCGCACTCCGGGGCCAAGGTAAAAATCTTGATCATGCCGCCAGCCGCATCCAGCAACTGGGCGGTGAAATCGATGTCCGCTGGGCGTGCATGTTCCACCGGATGCGCACCGATGTAGCCCGACTGCGGCGGAAAAAATGGACCTTCGATATGAAATCCCGCAACCATGCGTTGCGCTAACGGTACATCGCTGCAACACCGACGCAGCGCCACTAGGCACCGTGTCATTTGCTGGGGCGAACCGGTGATCACGGTTGGCAGGAAGTGGCTGACACCATCGGCCTGCAGCGCCTCACACGCCAAGCCAAATTGATCCGGGGTCAATAAAGGATCGTTGAAGTCAACGCCCGCGTACCCGTTGACCTGGATATCAAAACAACCTGTCAATGCTCCTGGCCCCTGGTTGAGGCACCAAGCAGTTCCGCCGAAGCCTGGTCCAACAACAACGTACAATCGGAATGCCGCTGTAGGATCGAAGCGGGTACCTGCGGCGTGACCGGACCTTCCACCGTGTCACGGACAGCGTTTGCCTTGCGACGATCGGGAACGCTGCAAATGATTGTCCTAGACTGCATGATCTGATGGACCGACATACTGATCGCATGGGTTGGCACCGACGATAGGTCAGGAAACCAGCCTTCACCGACCTGTTGTTGCCGGCACGCGGAATCCAACTCCACGATCAGGTAAGGCGTGGTGGTTTCAAAATCCGCCGGAGGATCGTTGAAAGCTAAATGACCATTTTCGCCGATTCCAACCAAGGCGACGTCAATCCTTGCAGTGGTAACCATGGCACCGACCCTCTGGATCGTCTCTTCCGGCGAAGCAAAGGCATCCAGAAACTGAAAGCTACCGATCGGAACTTTTTGCACGAAGCGTTCGTCAAGGTAGCGACAGAACGACGCTGGGTGAGACCGGTCGATACCGATATATTCGTCCAGATGGAATCCATCCACCATGTTCCAGTCAATTTCCG
>SLFV01000559.1 GCA_007124075.1 Roseimaritima sp. | reverse complement strand
AGTGCAGTCGCGAAGCCAGTTCGATGATTTTCCGCTCTTTAAACGACAAATCTGCGGAATCCTTTTGGTTCGCCGCCGTGGCCTGTTCGCGAATCCTCTCACTAGACGGTGCCAATTCACGCAACGTGTACAACTTGCTCTTGCGACGACGTTCAATGTTTGCTTCGGCCAGCAGTTCCGCCGCGTCGATGCGAATCATCGGCAAATCCAAAATCTGCTCGCTATCTCCAGCCACTTCCATTAACCACTGCAGGGCCGAGAGCCGTTTCTCTGAAAAGCGAGGCGAACGATACCGTTCCAGTTCCGACGGCGACAAATCACGCCCCAACGCGCGATTAATAAGCTCCGTGGGAGCTTCGGACAGCGGCAGCGACTCCTTGCTGCTGAGCGTCTTCAAAGTCAGACGAGCATAAGTATCCAGCGGCATTAACCGACCGCCGGACTGCACGGGCAATTCCCCGGCCCGGTAGAAGTCAAATTTAACCTCGCGTTTATCGGGTTGCATCGCCAATGAGACCGCGGACCAGGGGACCAACTTCATTGTCACCATCGCACCCACAAACACCAAGGACAACGCCATGGCGATTGGATAAAAATCAGTCTGCCTAGGCTTTCGTTCACGTCGTGCAAGGTACCGCCGCAATGTCCCTCCAAAGTGGAACAGCATGCCCACACCGGTGATGGAACAGGCGAGGTAAGGAATCAACCAGCCTGAATTCTGCACCACTTGCAAACCGGTCCGCTCCTTCCCACCGGGCAAAGCAATATAGTCGGCCTGATAAAACGTCTCGCCACGATATCGCAGCGGATTGTTCATCCAAATTCGCTCTTGACGATCCTCGTCATTACGAGGATCAATCAGGCGAATCACGGAGGAAAACGATTGGGCTTTGGTATCACCTGCGTAATCATTGCGACGCACATCAAGCAGCTTGACCCAGTAGGGCTTCACCACCCTCTGAAAACGCAGGCCAACGCTGTAGGTCGTATCGCCAACAGTAATTTGCTCCTGTTCGTCCTCGCGATCGGTTGCAAACAAGGACCGAGCGTCATTGACGAACTGCGAAAACAGATAAATCCCTAGCGACTGACCGTCCTCTTTGGACAGCAATTCCACGTAGGCCGAAGCCACATTCGGCTTGCTCGATGCGCCCCCCTCCATCCTGGCCGACTCAGCCATCAAATCAAGGCCAATCCCGGCAGTCGCGGGATTCTCCTGGCGATCTTTGGGATCAACCAATTTCGAGTTCACCATGTATTCAACCACCCGCACATCCACTGGCAGGTCCTCGGCCGAAATGGGCTGCTGTGACTTGGCGGCAGATATCAATCGCCCGTTGGGGATCGCGACGATCTGGGTTTCATCGGGGTCCCTTTTGTCCTGAAAAGTCAATTCAATCGCGTCCAAATTAATCAAAGTGTTGGTGTACTCGTTTTCTACCAACGTCAGTTTTTGTTCTAACTGACGATCACCGTAGGCAAACTGACCGACCATCAACAATGCCACGCCAAAATGCAACAAGACATTTCCGCCTTGCTTGGCAAAAATAAGCTGGCAGCCCAACATCAAGATCAAGGCCACACCCGTTCCTTTCAGCAACTGCCAGGTGATTCGCAGGCCGGGTTCGCCTAGCGTGAAATAGCCTGCCAACATGCCAATCAAAAGCACTGCAACCGAAAACGCACCGATACCGGACAAAATACGCGCCGCCTTCGTGGTCGCAGTCGCTGCGTATGCCACGAGTGCCGCCCCGCCAACGGCCACCAATGCGCACAACAAGTACCACATTTGGGCGTAACTAATCGGCGGCTCGCCCTGCACGCCCTCGCTACTACTGCCAGAGAAGATGACCAGCAACATCGTTGCGAACCCGACGGCCAAAGAAAGCAACCCCAATCCCAAACGCATCCCGGTCGCGCGGGCGTGAAAACGGGTGATTTTTGCGGCCAGCAAGTTGATCAGCAGTAAAGTCCCAATCAGTTTCCCGCCAGGAAATGGCATCCAGCCTTTCAGCGGATCGTGTTTGTAAAAAACCTGAGGCACCAAATCTTCGAAGTGCAACTGAGCAATCCAACAGGTGAAGTACCGCTGCTTCACCTGCAGCAGATTTAGCTCCTCCTGGGCTAAGGTTCCCGCCATGATCAAAACGATCGACAAACCTAGTAGCGACACAGTGAGCCGCAACGATGAAAACAAGCCCACCGCAGCAAGCGCGATCCTTAAGACCGCATTTTCCTCAGCGCGTGGTATTCCCGAATACTTTGGCACGGAACTGCTGGAAACAGCCATCGGTTTGTCTGCCCTATCTAAAAGCAAGAACGGTATCGTAGTTGAAGTGAAATAGGCCCCCCGTCATTCGGCATCGTCGCCTTTGGTATCCGAATCCTTCGTTGGGGTGTCCCCAAAGTGTAACGATTCAACCAATAAAGTCAGTGCGGAACGCTCCTCGATGACGCGGTCCCGCGGTCCCTTCATTTTAATGAACAAAGGCAATGCGTCGGATGATTCCACCACCACAACATCAATCGCCTCCCCCTCCTCCTGGTCCGCCTCCAAAAAAATCCGTTTCGCCGATAAACCCGCAATCGTCAACTCCTCGGCCGACTCGATTGCCTCGGAGGTGACCGAATCATTGGGTTGACGTCCGACCTGGCCGATCCACATCGCCACGTTACTGCTCAGGTCACCACCCGCCCGGATCATGGTAACCGTCACCAATGCATCGCCTTCACCTGATTCAAGTGTAGCCAAACGCATCCCGCTCGCTGGCAAGTCTCGCCACCCTTGCGGAACCCGATAATTCAACCTGCCGTCCGCTCCCGCAGAGGCGTTAGGCGGAGCGGTCGGCGGCACCTCCGAATCCATGTCGCCGGACAAATCTGCAGGATTCCCGGAGACCTGCGGAGCGGCGCCATCTGCGGCCCGAGACACCGGAGTTTGGTTGCCCGCGGGAGTCGCCGGTGACATCACCCCCCCCGTGGTAGCCGCAGGGTCACCGATTAGGTCGACCCACACCGCAACGCTGCCCTCCGCTTTGTCCTCCATCAGCGGCAATGCACCCGCCCATCTTTCCTGCGATGGCTCCAGCCCCATTTGGCCACGCCAACGGTTCACATTGGCCTGCACCTCGCTGTCCCAGTCATCGCCGCGACCCAGACGCGTAACCGTGAGGTCCATTTGGTTATTGGCTGCTTCGATCGTGAATTTTGCAAACGGAGCGAAAGGCCCCGTCCCCGGCGAAACCTCCTGCCAATCCGAGGGAATGTCATACTCCGGTTGCCCATTGCGAAAACGGACGTCCCGAACAAAATCTTGTACCTTTCCGGAGATCTCCTCCACCGATTCCTCGGGCCCCGTGATCTTGAAAAACCAGTTCGCATCGGTCTGCGGCACAATTGCACCCAGCATCCGCGTCTTGGTCTGGAACGCCGCCGGCGCTCGATGGTCGATCGTGTATCGACGCAATCCCTCTTCCTGACTGCAGCCAACCAGGACTGCAATCCAGATGGAAAACGTGCAAATCCGCAGTGTCGATATCGATCGAAATGCAGCCATGGTCCTACCGCCAACATGGACGGCCAGTGATAAAGGAATCGTGCGCCGGGGAATGGATGTTGAGAGGGTAGCCAAGAGAATCTGCTTCAAGGTGGGACGCCGAACGGAACGCAAATGCGCACTCGGTTTCGACGCTAAAGTGATTTTCCGTATTCTAGCATAACAGACAGCGGATGCTCCACGGATTCCAACCGAAAAGCATAGGATTCGCCATGAATTGCATGTCAAAATTATCGGTAATCCTTCAATGCGAATGGTCGCCATGGTGATGTCCGCGGTCATGACGATGGTCATGGTGACGATGGTCGTCGCCGTTCAGGTGGGGGGAGTCGTGGAAGTGAGAATGACTGCTGTGGTCGTGCCCCGGAAGATTTTCAATCCCGAGGGCGATCGCAACTCCCAACAATAAAGCCGCAGTCAGTTTTCCGCGATCGTGCGTATGAAACGCAACCTCGGGCAACAAATCTGCCAAGGCGATCCCTAGAAAAAAACCGGCCGAAATCCCTAAGCCCCAGCCCAGCATGAGAGTGTTCCCCAATTGCGTGGTTCCTAGGTAAAACAGCAACGCCCCCAGTGGACAAATCAGCGAAAACAAAAGATTCGCGGTCCCCTGGGCATACGATGACCAAAACTGTTTTTTCATCACCATCGTGATCGCAAACGCATCTAGCGGTTTATGCATCGCGACTGCCAAGAATGTGCCCAGCCCGGCTAAGCCCAACCAAGCACCATGCTGGGCGTCCGCAATCACACTGCTGGCCAACGCGACACCATCGACCAAGGTATGCAAAGCCAGGCCGAAATACAGCCCCGTCCAGCTAAACCCCTTGCCCGGTGAAGGGTGTCCATGGTGGTGCCCCGTGCCGTGGTCGCAATCGGCGTGCGAATCTGTCGGATCCTCAGCCCGGTCAACCGGGGAGTGTTGGTGGTCGTGCGTGTGGAATAACCGAATAAGCAAAAACATTGCGATCAGCCCCGTCAGGGCCGCGACCCCAGCCTGCGATGTCGAACGTAACTCCTCGGCTGCATGGGGGAACAGATGCAACAAGGCAATTCCCAGCATCAGACCTCCCACGCAGCTCATAAGCAACTGCGTCCGTAGATGCGTCAACCGCACTAGTGTCGACAATCGTCCCCCCAGCATCGAAGCCACGGAGATAATCACGCAATAGATAAGCAGCAACAGCAACGGCGACACGAACGGCTCCCCAACGCAGTCAAGAAAGGCAGCAGTCTAACCGATCGCAATAGGGTTGCATATCGCTTCTGCGACGTGGTTCGCGACCATGGATTTCCGGCTCGCCCGCGAAATCAGATGCCCAAAGTCAAGGCCCATTGCCACGCCAGCGATCATCTAGACCATATCTCTAAGTCAGGCACGTTGGTGGTGATGCATCCGACTCGCTTGGCCTGGCGGGACAGCTCTTGTAAGGCCTGACTGCCCACACGGCCCAGATCCAGTGTCCACTGATTGACGTACAAATCAACGTGCTGCATTAACACGGCGTCATCAAATTCTTGCGCATAACGCCGCATTTTGGGCAAAGCCGAACTGGGGTCTTGCAAGGCCAAGCGAAGGGAATCATGGATCGCGGTTTGAATCGCATCCAAGGTCGCTTTCGAAAGGCTGCGTCTGGCGATGATCCCCCCCAAAGGCAACGGGGTATTGGTCAGCGCTTCCCAACGTTGCCCCAAATCGTCAACCAACGCCAATCCCGTCTCCCGCCACGTAAATCGGCCCTCATGAATGCAAACACCAAAATCGGCCCGTCCGGCTTGCAAGGCTGGCAAGATCTCCGAAAAAACCGTTTGCCTGACCCCGGTTGTTCCGCCGTAAAACAGCGCGAACAAAAGATGGGCTGTGGTGTCCGCACCGGGGCAAAGTGTGGTTTGTTTTGAATGTTGAGGAATCTGGTCAGGGCTCGCCGCCAATAATAACGGGCCAACACCAAACCCTAACGCGGAACCACTGGGCAGGACGAACGTGGTGCCAGCCAACTTTAACGCGGTGAAAAAACTGCTTTTGGCTGCGTCAAAGTCGCCGGCCGACAAACGATCGTTCAGTTGCTGGATGTCAAGCAGTTCGATCTCAAATCGGATGTCACCCGTGTCGACACGGCCTTCCAGTAGCGCGGCAAATGCGAAGGTGTCGTTGGGGCAGGTGGAAATGCCCAGATGAATGGTTCGCGATGTCATGGTGGACGCCCCCCCCCGGCAGCATAGCGAATTCCAGCGTGCGGAATATTCAAAATCATCCAAATGACCGGTCGAATCAGTATTTCGTAAGACAACCTGCTACTGGCCAAGCGAACATTGCCGTCAGGAGGCGACGGTGTACCCTATGTTCTGGAAGGGAACGCGCAGTCAATAACGTACCTTTCCGCTTTCTTTGCCTGCCCCACACAACCAGAAGCACCGGAAGCGATCCACCACACAGCAGCAGCGAACCCAAAAGGTATTGGCGGTGCATTGCGTGACGGGCAAGGAAACGTGACCAAACAAGGTAGCAGAATGATAGATCGCCTTTCAAATGTTCGCCAGTCCGATCGGTACGCTGTCACAGGCTCGCTGCGTTTTTCACTTTGCTTAGCATGGTCGGAGGAGGGCAAGCAACGTGCGGTTCCTGGACAAATCATCGACATCAGCGAAACTGGCTGCCACTTGCAGACGACGGGGATCCTGCCACGCCAAAATCAAACGATCTTAGTGCGTCTGGAAAGCACGGCCGCGGCCGTGCTGATCGAAGTTTCTGCCCGTGTTTGTTGGTCGCGACAAGTCAATGTCGGCAAATTCGCCTGCGGGCTGCGTTTCCGACGTCCTCTGCCACCTTCCGTGATGATGACGTTATTGGATCGCGGTTTGGCCTCGCGAAGGGAGTCCGATCGTTTTCAAATTTGGGTTCCCGTGACCATTCATCGACAGTTGGATCAATCCCCCAATCTGGAGGGGCACCTTTGTGATTTCTCACCCGGTGGCGTTCAGTTGGTTACCGACGCAGCCATCGAGGTCGACGCGCGAATCATGATTTCTACCGAGGCTAAAGAGAAAGCCATTCTACGTGTCGTTTGGAGCCGACGAGAAGAACAGACTTTCCGCTGTGGCGCAGCATTCCTTCACAGATCAACGCTTTCGTTGATGAACAAGTCGCTCTAGCAACTGGAATCTGCCACTCGTCTAAAGCTGCGACATATCAATCACCTCGCCGCCGCTGCGCGTTGCGACGGATCGCCACACGTCCAGATTGATTGTTTGACTTGCGAAACGCACGGAACCATCCAGGTTGACTGCCTGGACACCGCCTGGGTGGTGACTGCGTGCGGCTTTGAATCCCCGCGCGACCCAGAAAAAACAGTCGTACTGTCTTGTATTGGGTGCGAAAAAATGGTTGTAGGCGGTATTTTCATAGGCCTGCCCTGCCCATAACCGCCCGCGAGCGGCCGGAAAGCGATTGATGCTACCCGGTACCGCACTGCCGCAATTCGCTGCGGTGACCATCGGTGGCGGGTGCACCAATGCCATAAAATATCGGGGATCTGGACTTTCCGATGCAGCAGGGTCCGTCCCTCCTCTGCCCAGCAAACTTTCGGAAACCGCGATCGTGGATGACAATCCATCGGTAACCTCCGCGAAGCTTCGCCACAATGCATTGCTGAACGGTCCGTCGGCGCGGCGATCCATCACACCGTCATCGCTGACATCGCCGGGTGAATTCAATCCCGAGCCAAAATTAGCCACATAATTGGTCGGAGCGGGCCCCATACCATCGGCGGAATCGTCGATTTTTTGGCTGCTGTCGCTGGGGCACAGGTAGGTTGGAATCAGGGTTGCAATTACCGCTTGATGCTCCGTTCGGGGCGGAACACCGCCTCCGGGCGGATACAGGGTTAGGCTTAGGTTAATATTCTGATAGGTGTTGCTCTGCTCCAAGTATGGCAGGATTGCCGCTAGGTAGCTCCAGCGGAAGGTGGTGCCCTGAATCGGATCTTCCGTTCCGTTCCAGCCCATCGGCATGCGACGATATGTCGACTCGTAGTTGTGAATCGCTAGGCCAATTTGCTTGAGGTTATTGCCACAACTCATTCGGCGGGCGGCCTCGCGCGCTGCTTGTACTGCAGGCAGGAGCAGCCCGACCAAAACGCCAATGATGGCGATGACGACCAGCAATTCGACTAAGGTAAACGCTGCCTTCCGCGGCGTGAAATGGGATTCTTCTGTCGGTTTGTTCATGATTGCAATCTGGTGGGAAAAATTTAGAAGCGTAGGGGAAAAAGGTAGAAGGGTACGACCCCAAGAGGACCCGGACGGGTTGCCGCAAACCGGTAGCTGCAACCGATCCGGCGGGCAAGACGGCAGTTTGCGGTGTCGGTACCCCCATCTTGCGGCAGCTACTGATCAACGGCCCCTAAAGTCGCTTCCACGCCAACGCGACCGAAACCACGTGGTTGTGAGGAACGAGCTCCCGTCGTGGCTGACGCGGAAGCGGAATGGATTCATAGCGTGCTACCGCCAAGGCATGTATCCAAAGGCACGCAGCGGGAGCCGCAATGAAACGAGGGAAACGGGCCGCCGTCAACAAACACCCTCAGGCGTGCAGACTGGCTCGGAAGAAGCCGTAAGAAACCTTGGCACAGGCGGTTCCGGCGGATGAGAAGGAGAGGTATGCGTGACGTTTTTCAACCCCACCCAAACCGCAGGAAGATCCGCCGTATGGCAAGCCGAAACCGCAGGGGTGAGAATCAGATTGCTGCACTCTGAAAGTAAGTATTGAAGCCCCTGGCACTCTGCCGCCTTCCAGAGGAGGACAAATCGACTTCCCGCTTCCTCCCCGTTCTGGACTTCTTCGGAGGATGGCGGGTCGGTTTTATTCACCCGCGCCCGGCAAACCCCCGGTACGTCGGCAGATCGATCACGTCGGTCGCTTACGGTCGAATTAGACCCGCTAGTAGAAGATGATGAAGACGTCCGACAACAGATGTTAACCTTCGCGGCCTTATCAGCCGTCAACGCTTCGGCGACTCGCCGGATGACGAAAGTCGGCGGGCGAACACCGTTTTTCGCGGCCCATCGCAATTTCTCTGAATCGCTGTGACAGCAACACCGCCGCCAACACTGATCGGCCGATCGGCACCCGCACGCCCGGTGCTCACAGGGAAATCTCCCCTCCGCCGGATCTTTATCGATCGCAACGATGGGGGCCTGAACCGCGACACCGATCTGCGCGAACAAAAATATCAGCAGCAACAGCCAGGAGACTGCTGTCCGAATCCCGCCGTCGCGTATCGATCGTCTAAGAATAGTCAACAAAGCGGTTTAACACTTGCGTTAGGTTAAGTAGACCGCTCGTCCCTCACAGTATCCATTCTATTCGACCGCTGGCCTGGTTCAAGTGTGCGATTTTCGCTGCGTCCAAACGCCACGTTATTCCGCGAGACTAACTGCCCTTGTCATCGATTTGACGTGTGCACTTAATGCCCAGCTTCCGCATTTTTCCGTATAAAGTTGTTGGCTTCAGTTCCAGCAGGGCCGCCGCGCCTTCCGAGCCGTAAATCCTTCCGCCGGTGCAGTTCAAAGCGTCTCGGATTGTTTCGCGTTCGACATCGGCAAACGATCGCCCGCGTCCGCTTGATGCAGGGCGTTGGGGTTTTCCACCGGTTAACCAGTTGGATTCGACGACCAACGTATCACCACGGCTGACCACCATGGCACGTTCGGTTATGTTTTCCAGTTCGCGTATGTTGCCGGGCCAGTCGCAGTTCATCAGCAATTCCATCGTCTCACGCGACACACCTTGGATGCGCTTGTTGATTCGCCTTCCGAAGCGTTCGATGAAATGATTTAATAACGCCGCGATATCCTCGCGCCGCTGGCGTAGTGGCGGGACGTGTATCGGAAAAACATTCAAACGATAGTACAAATCTTCACGAAACCGCCCTGCATCCACTGCGGTCATCAGGTCACGATTGGAAGCCGCGATCACTCGAATATTGATCGGGATCAAGTCGCTGCCCCCCACCCGCTCAATGGTCCGTTCCTGAAGGACTCGCAGCAACATGACCTGGGTTTCCAGCGGAACCTCCGAAATCTCGTCCAAAAAAATACTGCCACCGTTGGCCAGTTCAAATCGCCCCCGTCGTTGCTCCGACGCCCCCGTAAAGGCCCCCGATTCGTGCCCAAATAACTCACTGGTAATCAAGTTGGACGACAATGCAGCGCAATTTACCTTTACCATCAACTGCTCGCGCCGTTGACTGGCTTCGTGAATCGCCCGCGCAATCAACTCCTTGCCCGTCCCCGTTTCCCCCAAGATCAAAACGGTTGAATCCGCAATCGCCACCTGCTCGATTGCAATCCGCACCTGGTTCATCGCTTTGCTGTCGCCGACAATTCCACCGACGTTCTGTGCCGAGCGAATTTCGTCACGCAAATAGACGTTTTGCTGCTCAAGCTCCGTTTTCAGGCGACGGATCTCGTCGTAGGTCGAAGCATTGGTCAGCGCAATCGAAAGCTGCCCACAAACCTCACCCAGCAGTTCCATATCCCACTGATCCGGCTCATTGACCCGCCGCGACATCAGGCCCAAGACCCCGACGCTTTGCTCCCGTGATTGCAGCGGCAGGTAAGCCATCGATCGGTACCCCATGTCTCGCAACAACTCGTCTTCCGGAAACTGCGGTGGTGCGTTCAGCGAGCGGACGATGCGTGGCATGCGATGTTGCATTACCCAGTCAAATGCCGAACCGGGCAGCGGTCTAGTCGGCACCGCGATGCACTTTCCTTTGTCGTCCTGATAATCGATCGCAAACCCGTGGCGAGCCGTCCCTAGTTCGTGTGTCATCAGCAGGCTGATCCGGTCGCAATCTAGCAGCTTTTGGATTTCCGCAGCGGCCAGTGCAAAAACGCGACGCACGTCCAGGCTGGAATTAATAATCCTGCTCATTTCCACTAAGAGGCGGTATCGCCGCTCCGACGCCCGCAGTTGGCCGGTCTGTTCTTCCACTTCGCTCCGCAGCCGGTCAAGGAACAGATCCTTTGTCTGATTCGCCTCAACCAAAGCCGTTTGTTTGTTGCGGAGCTCCGCGATTAACTGCGTCCGCTCCATGCTGATGGCAATGTGGCCTGCCAGGGGACGCAGCAACGCAACATGATCCGACGTATACGCGTTCCGCTGACGACTGGAAAAGAACACGACACCGATCGGCTGGCCGTTGCCCACCAACGGTAGCGTTAGGCTGGAACGCATCCCTTCCCGAACGATTAACCGTGTCGATGCCGATTGCGGTTTGCTGGCTAAGTAGACGGGAAGGTCGCCGATAATCCGAGGCTGGCCGTTTTGTAACAGCGTTGCCAAGGTGGATCCTACGATCCGCGAGGCATATCCAACCTTCAAGGCTACCTCGCCGTCCGAACGACAAGAATTCAATCGCAGCAGTCCGGTCTCTTGCTCCAAGAGCGCGACCGAAATGCGGTTGTAGGGAACGAACCCGCGAAGCTGGTCATAGATCGAATCCAACAGCTCTTCGAAACTTCGACCCATGTTCAGTTGCTCAAGCAGCCGCTCATTCAGCAGGTCGAAATGGTCTGGGTGTGTCGCGGAGGCCATCTTGCTAACTGAATCCGTGCAACCAAATATCGTTACTCAACACTATTTGGCTATTATGTCGTGATCGGGCCTGCTTGCAAAGCAATAAAGCACGAGTTTCAGGGGAATTCGGTTGCCAATCTGATGACGCGGCGTCATCTAGATCAGTCGTGATCACATTGCAGTGACGAAATATGGTTACTTCCGTCTTTGGATCGGCTTTTGATGAAAATACGCAAGTCATATCTGGTAAAGCACTTGCGTCCAAAACACGAATCGAACAAACTTTTGGCACATTGCTTGCGTAGCATTGATTTCGATGACGATGTCCGGATCACGAATCTTTTCGGAGTCGGGGAAAACCAATGGCTCATGTTGTCACGGAACCGTGTCTCGACTGCAAGCATGCCCAGTGCGTGGCGGTTTGCCCGTCGAATTGTTTCCATGAAGGCGGTCGGATGATGTTCATTGATCCGGAACAGTGCATCGATTGCGAGGCATGTGTGTCGGCCTGTCCGGAGAACGCGATTTTCCACGAGAACGAATTGCCGGAACAGTGGCTGCCTTACCGTGATTTAAATGCCACCATGGTTCGCCAAAGCCCGGTTGCCACGATGAATACTTTCCTTTCAAAACGAATGAAAACTCTAGGGGAATGAAGATGCCGATCCTATTGACGGAACGAGCCGCAGAAGAACTGAAAAAGGTAATAACTGAACAGCAGTTGTCGGAGTCCGTAGCATTACGCGTGGGAGTCGCTGGCGGCGGATGCAGTGGTTTTGAGTACCGGCTTACGTTTGACGAGTCCTTCGATTCCACGGCGGACTCCGTACAGGATGTACGCGGCGTTCGCGTTGTGATGGATCGTCAAAGCTCGCTTTACCTAGATGGAACGGAGATCGATTATCAGGAATCGTTTGAACAGCGAGGATTCGTCTTTAAAAATCCCAACGCGACCAAATCGTGTGGCTGCGGCAGTTCGTTTTCGGCTTAGATGATCGCGGATTATTGTTTTACGGCTTCATTGCCATCGATCGTTTTTTTTGAATAGATCAGGAGTCTTCCATGACAACCGAAAATGCGTTGCTTCAGGAATATGCAGAACGCGAATATAAGTACGGTTTCGTTACTGACATTGAAACAGATGCGATTCCGCCGGGCTTGAATGAAGACGTTGTGCGTTTGATCTCGGAAAAAAAGGGGGAGCCGGGCTGGCTGCTGGATTGGCGTCTGAAGGCGTACCGTCATTGGTTAACGCTGCAGGAACCTAAATGGCACAATGTTCATTATCCTCCAATCAACTACCAGGATACGGTTTATTACTCGGCACCCAAGCAACAACCTAAGCTGAACAGTTTAGACGAGGTGGATCCGGTTTTGCTGGAGACCTACGAAAAGCTTGGGATTCCGCTGGAGGAACAAAAGGTTCTGGCGGGTGTGGCGGTCGATGCGGTTTTTGATAGTGTTTCTGTAACGACCACGTACAAGGAGACGTTACAGAAGCATGGGGTTATTTTTTGCTCGTTCTCGGAGGCGGTCCGCGAACATCCGGAACTGGTGAAAAAATATTTGGGTT
>SLFV01000123.1 GCA_007124075.1 Roseimaritima sp. | reverse complement strand
TCTGAGACCTGAGGTTTTTCTCTAAGTTAAAGAACGTTAGGCCCTTTCCCACAACGAGCGACATGACCTAGGAATTTTGCGTCCCGATGACCTCACCGCTCCGCGTGCTCGATTCCGTTTGTCCGCTTGACTGCCCCGACACGTGCGCGCTCAAAATCACGGTTCAGGATGGCAAGATGGTTCACCTAGCAGGCGCAAACTCGCACCCGATCACACGCGGATTTGCCTGCGTGAAAATGGCTAAATATCCACAACGCCAGGAGAGTCGCGAACGGTTGTTGGTGCCACAGCGACGCGTTGGCGAGAAAGGGGCAGGCCGCTTCAAGCCGATTTCGTGGGACGGCGCACTGGACTGGATCGCATCGGAAATTTCCGATCGAGTCTGTCGTTATGGCGAACAGAGCGTGATGCCCTACAGTTACGCTGGGACCATGGGATTGATCGAACGCGACCATCCGTTGGCATTCTTTCGAGCGTTAGGCGCAGCCGAACTTGATTGGACCATCTGTGCCGCGACCGGCGGTGCCGGGTGGGAAGCGAATTATGGTCCCGACAAACTATCAACCCCGCCGGAAGCAGTCGTCGATTCCAAACTGATCATCCTTTGGGGGATCAATGCATTGCGTTCCAACAGCCACCTGGTGCCAATCCTGAAAGAGGCGCGAAACCACGGGGCTCGAATCCTTCACATCGATCCTTATCGAAACGAGACCAGTCGGTTTGCCGATGAGCACTGGCAAATCCGTGTCGGAACCGATGCGGCTATGGCGTTGGCGATCGGTGGCGAAATCTTACGGCTGGGATTGGAAGATCATGACTACCTTTCCCTTTATGCAAACGACCTGGGCGATTATCGTCAGCAGGTTGCGCAGTGGCCAGTCGAGCGAGCGGCCGCCTTCTGTGGTATCAATGCCGACAAAATCTGTGACTTGGCCGCAGCGATCGGAGCGGTAAAAGCGACGTTCATGAAAGTCGGCTACGGGATGACGCGTAACGAAGGTGGCGGCAATGCGATGCGAGCCATCACGCTGTTGCCAGCCTTGACTGGAGCTTGGAAACATCCCGGCGGCGGGGCGGCATTGTCAACCAGCGGCGCATTCGCACTCAACCGCAAACGGTACTCCGGGGCACATCTGGTCAAACCGGGGCGTCGGCATGTGAACCAGAACCAACTTGGACGCGCATTGGCCGATACCGCCAACCCGCTGTCGGCTTTATTCGTATTTAATTCTAATCCGGCCGCGGTCGCTCCCGATTCCACGTCGGTACGAAAAGGACTGGCAAGGGAAGATATGTTTTCCGTGGTGATCGATCACTTCCAAACCGATACGGCGGATTATGCAGACATTTTATTGCCAGCAACCACGTTTGTGGAGCATCCCGATCTGTATACCGCCTATGGCCACTATTATCTCCAATGGGCCGACGCCATCTTACCGCCTCGCGGACAGTGTCGCAGCAACAGTTGGATTTTCAAACAACTGGCCAGACGACTGGGCTTCGTTGATCCCGTCTTCAAGATGTCGACCGAAGGCCTTGCTGCGGAACTTTTGGATTCGGATCATCCTTTTCTGCAAGGGATATCGTTCCAGCGTCTGAAGGCCGAACGCAGTATCCGTTTGAATTTGCCCACACCCTTTCACCCATACGAATCGGGAAGCCAGTTCGAACACCGTAAAATTCAGTTTTCGCCAGCACCGCAACAGGTTACCTTTCAGGAACAGCCCGACCCCCAATTTCCGCTGCGGTTGATTTCGCCGCCGGGTGCGTTTGTGCTGAACACCAGCATGGGAAACATACCCGAATTGCTCCGTGCCGCTGGTGGTGAACCGACGGTGTTGGTTCATCCCGATGATGCTGCGGCGGTTGGAATTGTAAATGGAGCGCGGATCGAAATTTCTAGCCGTTACGGATCGATCGTGCGCAAAGCAATCGTGACGACCGATACGCTTTGTGGTGTCGTCACGGCGGTCGGCCAATGGTGGCCCAAACTTGCACCTGACCGACGCAGTTTAAATGATTTAACCAGCCAAGAACTGACCGATCTTGGTGAGGGCTCACTGTTCGGCAACACGACCGTGCGTTTGGCACCGCAAGACAAAATCTAAGGGGATCGTTCGCAAACGCTCCCCGCTATTGGTCAGATTTTATCCCGATTGGAAGTGTGTCACGAGTGATGTGTGGACGTTTCGCGGTTTCAGAAGAGAAATCACAAAACGTCAAACAGAACCAATGGAACGCCAGCACAGAAAGTAGCGATTGTCCGAGATCACCTGATCCAGAACGTGCCGGCCTGGCAACTGTGGGATAAGCACAAGCTCATCCCGGTCAGCCCCAACGGATTGTCGCCGGCAAGCACCAGGTACAGGTCCATTAATTTGACTTGGCCGCAGCGGGGATTTCAAAAACCGCCCATCGCCTGCGGATCGACCCTTTCTCCGCCGGCGATCGTGGCCATTGCTTCCCGGATTTCCGGCGCTAGCGAAACGGGTCTGAAGTAGACAGCACCGTCGGCCATTGCTTCGTTGGCCCCGCCCAGGTGAACGGGTTGGTGATTGGTTGCGGTCTGCACGTAAGTCGGTAAGTCGATGTCCTGTGGGCTCATCCAATGAACCGCGCGGTCCCGGTCGGTTTCGGTGACCAGCACCGTGTTACTTAATCCATCGGTTACCATCCTGAACATCGTTTGCGCGTGTCCAGGGAATGCGGTATCGGAGTCGACAATTACAACATAAGTGGTCAGCAGCGGGTCCAAATTGGACGATGGACAGTAGTAAGTCGGAATGGCCATCTTCCGTACCAGGTCGTTGGCGGGATCGTCCCACGGTTTACTGAAGTCAACTTGGTCATACAAATAACCCTGCTCCAGGAATGGCAAGATAATGGTCCGCCACGAATGCAGCGGGCGTCCCTGATCATCCACCGTGTAGGCCGGTGGCAGCATGCCATAGACGTCGTGGTAGTTATGCATTGCCAATGCGATCTGCTTCATGTTGTTACTGCATTGCATGCGTCGGGCGGCTTCGCGAGCGGCTTGCACGGCGGGCAGCAACAGGGCCGTCAAGATCCCGGCACAAACCAGCATGACCGGGACCCCTACAGCGGCGGCGATCAAACAGCCAAACAACCATCCGTTTTTTTTCGCAGCGGGTTGTTCCATCATCGTGCCGCTTGGCTGGCCGTACGGGTTCGCATTGGACATGGTATTTGCTTTTCCTAACGAAGGTGAAAGAATTAGGCCACGATTTCGCGGATCACGCGGCCATGCACATCGGTCAAACGAAAATCACGTCCGGCGTACCGGAAGGTTAATCGTTCGTGGTCGAACCCCAATAAATGTAACATGGTCGCGTGCAAGTCGTGGACACTGACGGGATTTTCTGCGGCAAGTTGCAGGAGCAGAAAATCGTTGATTGGGCGATCGTCGTTGAAAAACCGCACCACCCAATCAAGGTAAGCCGAAGCATGCGTCCAGAAACGTT
>SLFV01000572.1 GCA_007124075.1 Roseimaritima sp. | reverse complement strand
CTGACCCACGGCATCAGAGTGCCAAGGCCTATCCGATCTACAAGACGTTTGGAATCTCCAGTTTCCAGTCGACGAATGTAACTGAAAACAGGGTTGAATGAAGCCGTCTGGTAGATACTAGACCCCTTTTCGGATAGGCTCTACGGACCGAATGGCCAAGCTGGCAGAGTCGTTCGATCGGCAATTGCGCGAGCACGGCGAGGGGAGCGGACCCAGTGAGCTGGATGCTAACCGGCTGGCTGCGGTTCTGGAGCTGATGCACGCGACATTAAAGCCCGGCAGCACGAACACGGGTGACTGCACCGGAGATTTGGGTTTTGATTTTTCCATGCCCGGCCAAGTGGGGCGTTTTAAAGTGGGTTCCGAGGTCGGACGCGGCGGTTTTGGGGTGGTGTACCGGGCGCATGACGAGCTGCTGCACCGCGATGTTGCACTCAAGGCGATCCCGCGTCTTACCGGGAATCGATCGACAACCGAAGACCTTCGACTGCGTGAGGCGCGGGCTGCCGCACGTCTGAACCATCCTAACTTGGTTCCGCTCTATGAGGTGCTGGAAGACCAGGACTGCCTGTATTTGATTTCGGAGTATGTCGAAGGATGTACGCTTGCGGAACATCTGCGAAAGGTCGGTGGCCCGCTGGATCCGCGCGTTGCCGCCGAGATCACGCTCCGCATCGGGCAAGCCGTTGCTCATGCGCACCAGCGCGGTTTCGTCCATCGCGACATCAAACCCAGTAATGTCTTGTTAATGCAGGAAAGCGTAACGGATGATGCGTTACCGTTCACACCACGCTTGACTGACTTTGGTTTGATGTTGGAGGCATCCGGAACGTCGGCGATCGAGCATCCCAGGCGGCTTGCAGGAACGCTCAAGTTTATGGCCCCCGAGCAATTATTACGCGACCAGGGGTGGGATGCGCGGTTGAGTGACGTCTACGCGCTCGGGTTACTTCTGTATCGAATGCTGGCTGGCCGTTCTCCGTTTCCGTCCACTTCGGTCGTCGATTTAGTGCAAGAGATTTGCACGCAACCCGTTCCGAGGTTGCGGACTGCGGTACCTTCGATTCCGGTCGACTTGGAGGCCGTTTGCTTGAAGGCAATGCACCGCTTACCAGATCAACGTTATCCGACCGCCAGCGATTTTGTCGACGATCTGGTGCGCTGGCGGGAAGGACAACCGGTGTCAGCGCGGACTTATTCTATGAAAGAGCGAGTTACCCGGGTGATCCAGCGAGAGCCACGGGTCGCTTCGTTGGCAATTGCATTGATTGCTTTGGCGTTATTTAGTTCACTGGTTTTAGGCTGGAGCAATGAACAATTGAGACGCCAGGGTGCTGAACTGCAGCTTGCGTCTGAACGGGCATCTCAGAACGAATCCAAAGCGACGCAAGCGGCATTCCAGGCGGATATGACGCGAGCCTTTTCGGCAGTCGCCCAGAATAACCATTCATCAGCCGCTGCCATGATCGCGCAAATGGAAGGTTACGTCAGCAACGATCATCGAGATCGATTCGATTTTCGGCTGCTACAGACACTCACTCGTCAGGATCGAATTGAAATAGCAGAATCGGACGGTGTGATCGAAGAGGTGGTTTACATTCCGACAGCGGACGCTTTTGCGGTAGGAACGGAACGTGGCGGGGTCTATTTTGTCCGCCTTTCAGACAGAAGCATCATTGGGCGCTATCCCTTGCCTGACCAAGTTCACTTGCAGGCATTGGCGGTTTCGCCCGATGGTGGAGAAATGGCAGTCGGCACGGTCAAAACTCAGGCTTATCCGACGCAGGAAATTTCGCGTCCATCAGCGGTCGAGTTAGTCGAGTTGAGACCGTTCTGGGAAAAGGCAATCCAGGCAAAGGGAATCACGCGGATTGATCGCAAACCCCTTCGTACCTGGGATGGATTCGAAGCAACCGTCAACGCACTCGCCTTTTCCACGGATGGAAGCAAGCTTGCGATCGGCCCCCGATACGAAGCGATCGAGGTGATGAACGTATTTGGTAATGCGGAACCACTTATTCTTGCAGGAGAAAGACGGAATGAGGACTTGTCGTTTTCTTCGAATCACGAACTGGCGTGGGTGCAAACGAAACATTTGGTAGCGACGTATGATTTGCGTGAGAGTAAGCATGTACCACGGGTGACTCTGCCCGAGTCCAACTATTTTCACCGGGCTCGCATATCCCCCGATGGCCAATGGATTCTGACGGCGATTCAATCGATTCCCAAAGCATTTCTTTATGCAACCAATGATGACGCTGCCAGATCGATTGAACTGGTGGACTTGGACGGCGAAGTAAGATGCGTCTGCTTTTCACCCGATTCTCAAGTTTTGGCGGTCGGTACGGTCGGTGGTAGCGTGGCAACTTGGGATATCCCATCGATTCGAGACCAATTATCCAAAATGAATCAATCTGATACCGACGCGCAGCCACTGGACACGTTAGCGATTCCAGCGGACCACCATAATTCGATCCATGACTCCCCGGTGACTTCGCTGGCGATCACTGATGATGGATTGATCATGAGTGGAAGCGCAGGCGGTACGGTGAGCCTTTCGAATGGAAATAGCGAAGCATCGCAATTTCGTCAGATCGACATCCCCCAGAAGTCATGTGTTGCTTGTGCATCAAGCGACGCGTCGATCGTCTTTTATGGTTGTCAGGACGGATCGATTTGGTCCATGGACACTCGAACCGGCCGTTTATCAAGACTCCGCGCGGTAGACCACTCGCCGGTGTCTGGGATCGCGATTTCGCCCGATGCTCGCTGGCTTGTGGCTGGCTTGGAAAATGGCGAAGCGCTGATTTATGAGATCGGTAAGACTTCTGATTGGCGCAGTCTGCCGTATGAACACCAATCCATTGAGGCGTTATCTTGGGTAGATCGGATTGTCTTTAATGCAGCATCGACGGGAATGCTGATCATTCGCGGCACGTCACTGGCCCAGTGGATCGATATTATCACGGAAGACAACCGTAGCTTGCCGCCACAGTTCGTCGAGAAATTGTTTTATCATGCCCCAACCTCGATAGGTCCCGTCGGCATGTTCGCTGAAAAATCTTTTGTGTCGTTTGATGACCACTGTTATCGCTTCGATGTTGTGGAAAATGGTCCACCCATGGTGCTTCCGGGCATTCTGGATATCTGCATGGGGTGCTTCGATTCGAATACTCGGACAATGGTGCTTGGTTCGCGCGATGGTCGGTTGCGTAAAGTGACAATGGAAGGGAAGTTACTGAAAATTAGTCAACGTTTGCCCCCTTACGAAGCGGATTTCCAGGAAGTCCGGAAAATAACCGCGATCACGCTTTCACCCTGTGGGCAAAACATCATCACCGGCAACAGCCTGGGTGAAGTTGGTATTTGGGACAGCAAAACCCTGCGATACCTGGGAGTCGTCTTGCCTGCGAGGAACACCGGTGCGATCACGATGCTACGAGTTTCGGAGGATACATCGCGTTTGATCGCTTATCAATCCGTCCATAAGCAT
>SLFV01000319.1 GCA_007124075.1 Roseimaritima sp. | reverse complement strand
TGATGACCGCGATGACGTGTTGAATTATCTAGAACCTGGCGACGTGGAGGCCAGTTCGCTGTTCGTCGATTTTTTGACGGCTGACAGCGAGGATCTACTGATGCCTCCGCCGTCGCACGAGAAGCCGTTATCAGTGGCACAATTGTCATTGATTCGCACTTGGATTACCGAGGGGGCTGAATGGCCGGAGTCGGTTGGTCTGATGGAGGCGTCCGATAGCGGCGAAGCGGCACAGCAAGCCGTTGCAGAGCTGCCGTCAGAAAAGCAAGGCAAACCGTTTTTGCAGCGACTGTGGGAGTTCCAAGGAGTTTTTCATCCCGCCACGATTCACTTTCCAATCGCTTTATTCTTGGTGGGTGCTTTTTTTGTCGTCCTGGGTTGGAGATGGCCCGCGTTTGGCACACAGGTCCCTTTAGCATGCCTGTTCATCGGCGCGATCACCAGCGTTGTTGCTAGTATGATGGGATGGGCGTTCGCTCCGCAGCAAGGTTACGCCAGTATTTTTGATGCATCGCGCGAGATTTTTTGGCATCGCTGGTCCGGAATTATTTTATCGATCTTGTCCGTGGGCTTTGCGTTGGTGGCTTTGAAGACGCTGCGTCAGCCACGGCCTGGACTGGATAAGGCCTGGAAAGCGGGGTTGCTTGTGCTGGCAGTCATCGCTGGCTTGGTGGGGCATCAGGGAGGCGAACTGAATTACGGTAAGGACTTTTATCCCGACGCGATCCAACGTTTCTTAGGCTCCCGGGATCAGCCTGCGGAGGCGGAGGGTGCGGCCGAGGTCCCAGCGTCGGTTGAAAACGGGGGCTAACCCCTTGGTAAGTGAAACTTGAAGTCAGGCCGCTTTTGGAGCCCCGATCGACTCCTGCCCGAACAGGGCCGCAAGCAGCGTGTACTTCGTCGCATCAAGGAACCGGAACGGTCGCCCAAAACGGGCGTTTACGATCAGCACGAACGCGGGCATCTTCCAAAATCGTTGCGATATCGCCGTCAAAATCGTAGCGAGTCGTCCGTGCGTTGTAGCGGATATTGATCTGTTCGTTTAATTCAATCCCCATGTCCGGACGAAGCCAAAGGTTAAATTGTTGGGTAGGGCCTTTGCTGATATGAACCGTATTTGAGGGCAGGATTCCAGCCTTGACGCTTGCCAGCGGCTTGCGCTGGTATTGGTCCCACAGGAAAGGATTAACCACATTTCGCTCGTTTACTTGGGACATTTCCAGCCACCAAAAGAAACGATCATTGGCTCGCATGGTCGACATTTCAATGGCTTGCGGTAACGGACGGCGCTCATTGGAACGCAACGACATCCAGTCGAACAGATGATGGATTTCCTCCTGAAAGTGTTCCGGACCGCGGCCCCGATATAAGACCACCATTGCATTTTGTTTCGGGTGCATGTAGCGGTCCAACGCGTACCCAAACCGGACCAAGGGGGACTGCGATCCAGCCATTTCACCCAGCACGATATAAATTGGTAACGCTCTGGCGTTTTCCCGATATGACAAGATAAATTTGTCAGGCTCGCCACCAATGGAAATCAGTCCCGCCCAAAGATCAGGGTGAGACAATGCGATATCCCACGCGGCCGTGCCTCCCTCGCCATGCCCCGTCAAAAAGATGCGATCGGCATCGATCGACACGCGGCGCATCGCGTCCCTCACGCTTGCCAAAACACGATGATGTTCGCGTTCCGTGAATTCGTAGCGAGACTGATTGTCTCGTGTCCAACGTGGCGCAACGACGACGTATCCTAGCCTGGACGCTTGCCCGAGGCTCAGTTGCAGTTTTTCGTCGTACGTACCGGCCCACCAGTCGATCTGCCCGCGGGGTGAGCCTGCTGGCGCGTGCAAGGAAATAATCGTAGGGTACTGCCGCAACGGGTCATACTCAGGTGGCAATTGAATCAGGTAGTCCGTTGCTAATTCCTCCGACCCTGATATCGAAAGTTGGTACAGGCCAGGTGGGTTGTCGCGATCGAAGGGCAGGTCCTGTGGTCGCTCCGGTAGTGGTAGTGGCGGCGGCAATAGCGGCAGAATTTTCGCGATGGTTGGAACGTCCACCCCTTCCGTCTGGCGAAGCTCGGCCAAAATGACTTGCCGCTGAGCTTGATTGTCGGACGCCAAGTATTCCCATACCAATTGTCGCATTCGCACCAAGGACTGTCCCAGAACCAAATTCTGCAATCCCGCTCCGGGGCCCAGCATCCAACCGCCGAACGCCAGTGCGACACGACTTTCCAAATCAAGCGTTTGATCGTTGCCAAGCCGCTGGTAATCGTTCAGTCTTGCCACCGTGTTGGGGGAAAACTGCTCTCGCATCTCATCAAGGATGGGCTGCCACTGGTCCAGTTGGTCGGGGCCCAATTCAGTTACTTGTTGCGAAAGCTGATCCAACAGTTTGGGCCCCAGATTCAATTGTGATTCCAGGGCATCAGCGGCGTCACGGAACTGCAGTTTAGTTACGCCCGCAAAATCCTCCAAGGGAAATTCAGTCATCATTGACTTCGCCAGCCGGTATTGTCCAGCCTGCTGTCGCCGTTTGGCTTCTTGCAGCAGTTGTATCGCCTGCTCCTGGACAAGCGACGTCAATTGCTTTTTTAGGTTCGCTTGGTCAGGGTTTTCCCGAACTAATCCCTCCAGTTCCAGCCTGGCCATTTCGAACATTTCCGCCTCGATGAACAGCCGCACCAAATCCAGGCGTTTTTCGAAATCCAGAGGTCGCAGGCGACGGTGTAGGATGTCACGTAGTTGATGGCGGGGAATTGACGAGGTCGCTATCCGGGATTCCCAAACGTAACTGCGCGCAGCAATCAAGGCTTGCAATTTAATGTAACGCGCCGTGACTTCCGTAATGCCTTGCCAAACGACGATTGTCTTTCCGTCGGGGCCTGGGATCATAACCTGGCGACGCCCAAACTCATTGAATGGTGAGACTTGCAAGATCGCCCCGATTGAACCGAGCGCTTTGCCACCACTAGCGACTGGTTGGTCAATCGTGATCCGTTGGCGCAAACCAGGAACCTGGGGGATCACGCCGTCTTCGGGGACCGCGACCATGGCGTGCCGGTGTATAAAAACGCGACGTAACTGATCGTCGATCATCCAGATCGTTCTAGCGCCTGAAGGGGCACCGCTCGGTTGAAACGCGTTTTCATTGAGTGTTGGCAGTTCGACAACCGACCCGCGTAAGGTCAACCCATTGATCAGCGGCACGTTGTGCTCGGCCCAGCCCTCGTGATGGAAGGAGATGCCAAAAAGTAGGAGGACAACGGTTTTAACGAACGGAGGGCCAATGTTTGGCGCTACCATACAGTCGGGACGACAGCAGGTGTCCCGGGTCCCAACAGGTCGAAAATTGCCAGTCGGAGGTGTGCTGGTGATAAACCGACAAATCTGCATGGGATCGTCGCCGAAATTTTGGCTCGTGCTATCTTCCTGTTCTGACGCCTCTTTTAAAGGATAGCCCATCGGGTAGCGATCACGCCAGACTTTTCC
>SLFV01000314.1 GCA_007124075.1 Roseimaritima sp. | reverse complement strand
TGGCCCGCGCGTGGCGGGGTCGTGGTGCGCGACGAAAAGTTATACTTCGCGGCCAGCATCTGGCCCTTCATGGGCGTATTTATTTACGCCTTAGACGCCGAAACCGGAGCGGTCGCGTGGGTCAACGATTCGGCAGGATCGACCTACATCAAACAACCACACAGCGCCCCATCGTTTGCGGGGATTGGTCCGCAGGGAGCTTTGGTGGCGACGGACAAGGAATTGATTGTCCCCGGGGGACGGTCGGTCCCAGCCGTCCTGGATCGCGCAACGGGGGAACTGAAATACTTTGAGCTCAACGCGGGGGGGAAGGGAACGGGCGGATCGTTCGTCGCTGCAGACGATTCGGTTTTTTTTGTTCATACCCGAGGAAAGGGCACACGTGAATTCAATTTGAAGAAAGGCACCAAAACCGCCTTCATGCCCAACGAACCCGTGCTGCATCAGGGGTGGGCCTACTCGGCGGAAATCGATTCGTCGGGGCAACCGTTGGTGCGTGGGTACGACCAGCAACGTCGTCTTGCCTGGGAGTCCCAGGCGGACGGGCGTGGTGACCTGATTCTGGCAGGCTCCCACTTGTACGCAGTGGGGCCAGAGGGATTGTTCGCCATTGAACTGCCATCGCTGGAAGATGATGACACTCATTTGGTAGCGGAATCGGAGAAAAAAGAAAAGCCTCGTCAGATTGCTTCCCGCCGGATCCTGCACCTCCCCGCAACCATGCAGATTGAACGATTGCTTGCAGGGGCTGGGAAACTGTTCGCGGTTTCGTTAGCAGGGGACGTCATCGCATTTGGAGCCCCGAGCAGTGGACAGAAAATGACGGTTTATGACGTCGCTGCGGATCAACAGCCACTGGACATCAAGGACAATGTTCTGGCGACGGTCAACGAACTATTTCAAGCAGGTGATTCCGACAGCTATGCGTTGTGGTACGGAGCAGAAGCTGGCGACTTGATTAAAACGGCTGCCGCAGTGTCGCCCTTTGTTCAGTTAGCGATTGTCGATCCCGACCAGCAACAAGTGGACAGCCTGCGGCGGCGGATCGACTTGGCGGGGCGATACGGTTCGGTGACGGCCCATGCCGCTGCACCGCTGGAATTTGACGCGTCCCCTTACATTGCCAAAGTCGTGGTGGTTAGTCGACTGCAGGCGGACGCAATCGTTAGTGATCACGCCTCTTTGCGCCGTATCTACGAATCGGTCCGACCCTACGGTGGCGTGCTGCAATTGTTGACGCGTCCCGAATCACGGCAGGCCATTGCAGCGGAGATCCGGGGGGCCGATCTGGAGCAGGCGCAGATCACCTTGACGTCCTGGGGCGTCTCGGTTGCCAGAGTGGGTGCTTTACCAGGTTCGGCGAACTGGACGCACCTGCATGGGGACATTGGCAATACACGGAAATCCAATGACGCCCGAGTCAAACTGCCTTTGGGTGTCCTGTGGTTTGGTGGCAGCAGCAACATGGACGTGTTGCCTAGGCATGGTCACGGGCCACCACAGCAAGTCGTCGATGGACGTCTGTTCATACAGGGAATTGACAAACTAAGTGCTCGTGATGTGTATACCGGTCGCGTGCTGTGGATACGTGAATTTGAGGACCTTGGGACTTATGACGTCTATTACGATGAAACCTACAAGGAAACCCCGCTCGACCCGTCCTACAACCAAGTTCATATTCCTGGCGCGAACGCTCGTGGTACGAACTTTGTGGTGACTCCCGAATTCATCTACGTCGTGGTCGGGGATCACTGTGAATTGCTGGATCCCGGCAGCGGAAACACCGTGCGGAAAATTGAACTGCCCCAGGCTGATCCGCAAGTCCCTAACGAATGGAGCTACATTGGTGTATACGATGATGTCTTGATCGGTGGCGTGGGCTTTGCGAAATATCGAGAGCGTCTGGAACTGGACTTCCAGGAGCAGGACAAAAAGCTTTCCAAGAACAAGCGAGGCTTCGGGTCGAAAGCTTTGGATCGTGCCGGTAGCTTGGCGTTGGCGGGCTTTGATCGTCTGACCGGCGAACTGCTATGGAAGGTCGATGCGAGGCACAGTTTTTGGAACAATGCGGTCGTCGCTGGAAACGGCAAGCTTTTTTGCTTGGACAAGAACCCGCGGGTCGTAGAAGACAGGTTAAAGCGACGTGGAATTGGTAATCCCGACGATTACCGGCTTCTGGCATTTGATATTCGCAGTGGCGAAACTGCGTGGGAGATAGAAGAAGGAATCTTTGGCACGTGGCTCGGCTATTCGGAGCAGCACGATTTGCTGCTGCAAGCGGGAGCGGCAGCCAGTGATCGGCTTTCGGTGGAAGTTGATCGCGGCATGACGGTCTATCGTGGTGCGGACGGATCGGTTAAGTGGAGCCAGCCCGATTTGCGATATTCAGGACCCTGCATCATTCATAATGAGTTGATCATTAGTAATGCCAATTCTTATAAGGAATCCGCCGGGGCGTTTTATCTTCACTCCGGAGAGCCGTACCTGCTGGTCAATCCGTTAACCGGGGTCAAAGAACCCTGGAAGATCACGAGAGCCTACGGATGCAACACGATTCTGGCGAGCGAAAATCTGCTTACGTTTCGCTCCGGCGCAGCCGGTTTTTATGATTTAACCAACCATAGTGGCACGGGGAATTTCGGCGGCTTTAAGTCGGGGTGCACAGGGAACTTGATCGTAGCCAATGGCGTCCTGAATGCTCCTGATTACACCCGCACCTGCAGTTGTGCCTACCAAAATCAGACCTCGTTGGCGTTGGTCCACATGCCGGACCTCGAAACCTGGACCGTAAACACGTTGGCCCAGTCGGCAGCCAAGGGTCTGCGAGCGCGATCGTTGGGAATCAACTTTGGTGCGCCCGGTCAGCAGCGAAGTCCCAGCGGTACGCTGTGGGTTGAATCGCCCCCGGTGGCGTCCAGTGAGGTTGCCTTCCAAACCAAGGTTGCCGATCAAATGACGGTGTTTCGACGCCATTCATCGGCCGTCGATAGTGAGCATTACCCCTGGGTGCTCGCATCCGGGGTGCAGGGCGAAGGAGACCTTCTAATCGAAACGGTAGTCGGCGGCGAATCCAGGAAGTCGTCCGAGGAAAAGGAAATCGAAACGAAAGCAACCTTCAGCGTGCGATTATTCTTCGCTGATCCGTCGATCTCCACGATCAGCGGTGCCGTTGATGATCCTCCACAACCAATCCGACGCTTCGAGGTCTGGATCGACGATCAGCAGGTTATTCCCGAACTAAAGCTAGGCGCGGGTGAACACGTTCTGGAACACCTCCCAGCGATTGAACTCGGCCCAGTCTTTCGGTTACAGTTGGTCGCGATTGAGGGAACCCCTGTTATTTCTGGACTCGAATTGAAACAGATCGGTAACGCTCCGGTTACGGATTAGAACCATCGGCTGGTGGCTGGTTACCTACAATGAATGAAGCAATACTGTGGTCAAAATAGTCTGCCAACGGTTGCTGCTTTTGCACTTGAACGATCCTAGTTAGGCTTTT
>SLFV01000535.1 GCA_007124075.1 Roseimaritima sp. | reverse complement strand
TCTGATTTCGGTTTCGATCATACCAGGGACTGCCAGCAAGCCCACACCACCACGGCCTGCAATTTTCATCATCGCACTATCATCGAATTCAGCACAGATTCGCGGCTGGATCTTCAAGTCGTTAAACCAGCGATCCAACTGTCTCCGCAACAGATTTGTGTTCGTGGGCACCAGCATCGGAGCTCCATCGAGCGAGCCGGGGAACCCACGGCGGTACTGGCTCGCCAGGTTCGGCGGGCCGACAATCACGACGTCGGAGCCCCCAAGCCGATGACTGAAAGCTTGAATTTTGAACAATGGATCCAGCGGAGAATCTGTTAAGACGACGTCTAATTTGTGCAAGGCCAAGTCGGTGATCAGTTCCGACATGTCGCCCTCGCGGCAGATCAACCGAACCTCTTGTTGCATCTCCAACGCAGGTTTAAGCAGATGAAAGGCGACCAATTTCGGCATCACTTCGCGAATACCGACCCGTAGTTCTAAAGGCCGACCCGTCGGCTGGCCTTTTACCCACTGCTGCAGTTCGCGTCCCTTGCTGAAAATTTCGTCCGCGTATTCCGCGACCAGCCGTCCGACCTCGGTGGCCTCCACTCCTCGGCCTTGTTTGCGCAACAGTTTGACGCCGAGTGATTTTTCAAGCTGGCGGACTTGGATGCTGACACTGGCGGGAGTGACGTGCAACGCTTGGCTGGCCTGCTGGACACTGCCCTCTTTGACAACCATCCAAAAATTCATCAACTGGTGATAATTGAGCCAATTCATGGTCCTATGCCAATAACTTACCGATCCACTTGCCGATGGTCCCAATCGCCAGGCCGACCAACAAAGTCAGCTCGGTGGAACCGGTGGCCCATTGCCAGGGACGTATCTGGACTGCGGAACCTGGAGGTTCATGGTGCAGCAGGGAGGCCAGCGCCACGACCCCTCGCAGCCAAACTGAACCCCCGGAAGTGTCATGGCGCGTAGCGGCCGTTTTTCGACGGGGCTGCGGGATCGTCGGACTTTGGGACGGCATCACGGGCCGCTAGGAATTCGGCCCACTGTCGTTGCACGTCGGGTTGTTCCGGTGCCAGCTTTGCCGCGCGCGTTTGCTTCCGCAGCGCGTTTTCCAGATCACCCAGGGCATAGTAGCAACGGCCACAGGTATCCAGCAGCATCGGGTCGTCGGGCTGAAGCTTCAGCGAACGCAGGCTGTATTGCAAGGCGCGCGGTTGATCGCCGAAGGTATTGGAAACCAGCCATGCGAATTCGTTGAGCGCTTCGGCCAGGTTCGCGTTGGCCAACGGATTGCTTGATTCACGATAGTTGCGTTCCTCGATTCTGATTCGTTCTTCCAACAGCGCGGTTAGCTTTTCGACCTCTCGTTGCACGGTTGCCCGCCACTTCTGGTCCGCTTCCAACCGATACATCGCAATTAAGATGTCTGAATTCTTGCCCGACAGATGAAAGGCTTCGGTCAACGCGCGTTGTGCCTGCTCGATCTGCCCTTGTTCGGCTGCCCGCAACCCGCGGTGCCACAATAACCGGATTTGCATGGGACGCGCGCTGACACTTTCCCCGCGCAGACGGCGTTCCAATTCATTATCGCGTTGCAATCGGTCGTATAGAGGGGAGAGGATATCCAGGACATCTTGGTGTCGCAGCAGTTTTGCGTACAGATCCGACAGTTTCCACCGCGTCGTAGCGCTGACCGTCGTGTCAACGGGCAGTGAGTCAACGATGTGCCGGAATTCGCGGATCGCCCAATCAAAACGACCACGTTTCTGCAGCGCTACGGCAACCACTTGGTGTTTATGCGCCAACGCATCCTTTTGCTCGGGACGCAATTGCTGGCCAGCTTCGGAATCCAATGGCGGCAAAGCACGAATCTGGCGTGCCTTCTGGGCTAGTTGCTCGGCCTGTTCAATATCCCCTTCAACCAAACTGGCTTCGGCCCGCGCGTACAACAACAGGGGATCGCGATCGAACAGACGCGTCTGTCGCTGGTAAAAGACCTTGATAACGTCATTCAAGTCATGGTCCAGAGCCCAGTGGGCTGCTTCCAGAACAGCAGAAGACTTGGGCGGAACCAATTCCAATGCTTCTACGGCAAGCCGTACCGCCTCCTCCCGATCATCGGCCGCAGAAGCCCGTACCGCACAGACACGGATCAACTCCAGGACCGCGTCGACATCGGTTTGCTGGCTGCGATGGTGGTCCAACAAGCGACGCTCCGCTGCGATTAAATTTTGCCAACCCAATGCGTCGTACTCATTGTGACGCAAGTCTTCGGCATACGCTCGCAGCCAGACCGAACCTGGCCGTTGATTGGTGCCCAGTTCACCCCGAATAACCTGCACCGCTAATGCGGGCCCCATACCATCGATTTCCGGCGGTTGCTGCATGACCAGCAGCGCCGCCTCACGGCTGAGCCGCAAGCTGGTTTCAAAGCGAACTAATCGGCATAGCGCTGCCAGACCCACGCGGTCGGGCAACTGAGCCAAGCGGTTGATTTGCGTCCGGCGATCGGCTTCGTTTCGTCGGACTCCATAATCTTCCAAGACCTCGCGGACGATAGCCGGGTCGGAATCAAATGCCCAGCTAATATCAAGACTGCTGATCAGTTGCCGCGCAGCAAGCGAGATCTCTTTGTCATCGCTGTTGCTAGCTTCGTGCAACAAATCCAGCGGCATTAATCCCAAACGACGAATTTCGCTCTGCGCCCGCAATCGCATGGCGTAACTGTCACTGCCCAGCAGATCAATCCAGCGACGCACCTCCTCCTGCTGGTCGTGCTCCCGATTGGGGGAGGCACCCGCCGTGGAGGCATCCTGGCCCAACCCCTGCATTGCCGGCAGCAGCAACGCCGACAGCCAGATAGCCCAAGCACCGACTCGAGTTTGAATTCGACGATCAGCCATCATTACAGGAGATTTCAGAAGAACCAGGATTACCATGACCACCTCAACTCTATTCCTGCGTTTGCAAAAATGCAAGCGTGTTGGGTTGCCTCTGAGACCGTGCTGAAACGACGTGCAGGCTTTGACGCCTGTGACGCTAACACAGCCTGTATCGCGACGTTTGCGCAAAGATATCGCAAATTTTGATGAAAACAGGCTGCACCTCCCAACAATTAACCGATGCTTCGGTACGGCGGATTATACGAGCCACAGTAATGATCATACCGTCGGATTGGTGTTGATCGATACTTCGCTCGAACCATGGGTCGGCATCGGCTGGCCGTGTTGCAGGGACGAACCGCTAGACCATGCAAGGGCTTGTGTTCTTGCGTGTTGAGCATCCAGCTCGACAGTACTTCCAATTCGTGGTCCTCGTGGGCAACTGCGAGTGTCCCTGTCATCCGACCTTTGGTTCGGCGTGGCAACCCGTAATTCCACCTCACCATTCCGAAAAAGGGTAACACTACCATGACTCGTATCAACACCAATGTCCCTTCGCTTATCGCACAAAACCGCTTACAGCAGTCGAACAACTCGTTGCAGACTGCGTTGACCCGGCTA
>SLFV01000252.1 GCA_007124075.1 Roseimaritima sp. | reverse complement strand
GTGCCACCACACGCGCCGCTTTGATGACCGGGCGTTATCCCTTTCGGCAATGGATGGATTGGCGGAGCGAGGATTTTGGTAAACCCGATTATTTAGCCATGCTGGGGATAGAACTGGCACATTTGCCCGATGGCACCCCGACCCGTCGGATCATGGGACTGGACACCAACGAACGGACGATTGCCGAGGCGCTGCGAGAAACCGGCTATGTAACGGCGATCATGGGCAAGTGGCATTTGGGCGAATGGCTTCCCGAACACTTACCGATGGGACAAGGATTCGATCACCAATACGGTCACTACGGCTGGGGACTTGATTACAACAACTACACCATCCCGCACAATGCGCCAGCGGTATTCTGTGTGTATGATTGGCATCGCAATCAGCAACCGCTGCTTGAACAAGGCTACACCACCGACTTGATCGCCAATGAGGCCGTTCGTTTGTTAGCGGAGCATGATCGTCAGCGACCTTTCTTTCATTATGTCGCCTTCAATGCCATCCACGGCCCATTGGAAGAGATTCCACGCCACACCGATACCCTAGACAAACGCTCCGCTGCAATTAAGTGTCTTGACGAAGCCATCGGACGCATTGTGGGAACGCTGGATCATCTTGGGCTGGCCGAGGATACGTTGGTGATTTTTACCAACGACAATGGCGGGTTGACCGAAGAAGTTAATCGCCCCTATCGCGGCACCAAGAATACGACTTACGAAGGTGGCATTCGCGTTCCCTTCATCGCGCGCTGGCCGGGAAAATTGTCCCCTGGTGCCACCAACGACGAACTGGTTCACGTCACAGACCTGTTTCCGACATTGGTGACCATCGCAGGAGGAAGTTTAGATCAAGAACTGCCACTAGATGGAATGGCGATGAACCAAGTATGGTTCGAAAGCGAGCCCAGTCCAAGGACCGAAATCGTAATTGAAGTTGCCGGAAGTGTCCGCTTGCCCAGCTTGCGACAAGGCGTTTTCAAACTGGTCGGTGAAGAACTGTATAATCTCGACCAAGATCCTGGTGAGCAGCATGATTTGGCCAGTCAGCATCCAAACCGCGTGGCTGCGATGAAGTTGCGGTTGCGAGAGGTTAGCAAGGAACGTCCGCCACTGGGTGAATTGCCCATTTTGATGGAACCGGCTTTGCCATACGTTTATGGTCGTGACGAAAACGCGAATGTGCCGAAATGGATCAAAGATCACGTGGACGCCATCCGTGCCACACAACCCAAGCAGTGGCCGCCCGGCACCACGCCGTGGCCGCAAGCTCCGAAAGACGGCAACATCATCTACACCGGCGACGGGCGTTAGAAACACACGTGCTCGCGACACCAGTGAAGCGTATTCTTGATGCCTTAATGTCCTGGAACACAAGCAGCAAATCGCTTCACGCCAAGCCTAAGCGAACTGAGGTAGTAGCGAACGCGCTGGTCCATCTCCCGCCACTCTCACTGAATCGGATCACCACACCAATCGTGTGCATCCTCTTGCACTTTTCTTTCTCAACCCAATTGTCGGGACCCGGCAGTTGTTCTTGCTCCACATCTTGCTTTCAGTCCGTCAGCCCCTGCAATGACGACCACGACACGGATCACAACGATGTCTTCCGAGCAGATGTTCAGCGAACTCGCGGACGGTCTTTTCGACGGAACATTCAACGACATTTTTCTTGGGCACGTTGGACCGTCCGATCATCGTTTGGAGGATGGACAAACAACGAAACGGATGATCGCTGAAATGTCTCTATCTCGCCAACTTAAATTGCGTCAAGTGCAAGTCGGCCCTGCCGAGTGAGATGGCCCGCGCTACCTTTGGCATCCAGAGGTTTTTCTTTCGCTGCACCGCAGTCTGTTGACTGCGGCGAGGGCTTTCAACGGTTTGGCTGGCATCATTACCCCGAAGCTTGCCCAAGGTCGATCGATAGTGGGCTGAGGTGTACCGCACAGGAGATCGCCAAAGTTCAATCCGCCGCCATTCCCAGTTCTCGACTACGCTGCGCCGCAGCTTGAACGGCTTGAATCAGTGCAGACCGGAGCCCCTTCCTTTCCAGCATCGCCAAGCCCGTGATTGTTGTGCCGCCCGGGCTGGCAACCGCATCCTTTAGTATTGCAGGATGATGCTGTGAATCCAGCACCAGTTTTGCGGCCCCCAGCATCGTTTGCGATGCGAGCCGCTGGGCTAATTCTCGCGACAGGCCCGCAGCGACGCCGCCATCGGCCAACGCCTCCAAAATTAAAAACATATACGCAGGACCAGAACCACTGAGCCCCGTGACGGCATCCATCAAGGTTTCGTCCACCCGGTCGACCGTCCCCACGGCAGCGAAAATCTGATGTACCAGTGCAACCTGATCATCATTTACGTCAGGGCCACAGCAGAATGCCGCTGCACCTGCAGCAACCAATGCGGGAGTGTTGGGCATCACGCGCACGACAGAGCCGCTTTTGAAGGCGGCTTGCAATTCGCAGAGCGTTACACCGGCAGCCACGGAAATGATTAGTCGTTTCGCCCAAAAATCGGCGTATTGCGTTGCGAGGACCTGAACATGTGCCGGTTTGACGGCAACGATAACAACTTCCGCTTGCGGGATCAGGTTTTCTGCCGTTGCGGCGACACACGCGCAGGGGTGGTTTTCCTGCCACCACTTTCGAATCGACGGACTAGGATCCGCTACCGCCAGTTGCTGTTCCTCTATCAGCCCTCCGGCCAGCACTCCCTTCGCCAACGCTTTGCCCATGTTGCCACCGCCCAGCAGCGTAATCTGTCCACGAATCGATTGCATGAATGAATGCCATTAATTTAAAAATGTCGCGGATCCGGCCATTCCGAATCAAGCACCTGCCAACAATCTATTTGGGGTCCAGGTCCATTCGCACGCACTCCGGTCACACCGACCAATGTCAGCAAAAAGAAAACAAACAGGTAGCCCAGGCGATTGAAATCGTGCGAAGCATGAATCCTTACCGCGGGACGAAGCTCCTTGTCTGTCGAAAGATACAACCGACAAGGAATCCCATCGTACGACTGGTACTTTTTCAAATGAATCTTCTTTAAAGGCATCACGCCCCCCAAAAAAGGCTCGCCTAGCGGAATGTCAGACCGTCGGTGTTTCTGGGCATGGTTCCGAAAACTTAGATTCAGGGCGGTGTACACGCTACCGCCGGATGAGCCCAAAAAAAGAACCCGCGACGACACCGCGATGTTTACCGACACGCACAAAAATATCGACTGCTGAGAATATGATCTTCCACCAGCAAAAGTTCAAGCCTGCGGGCGGGTCGCTCGCCTTACGATTAGCGACATTAGCGTGCTCGCAGTGGATGATGCCACACGTCTGCCTGTGTTGCGTCTCAGCCCTGCGGTTCCCGCCGCGCTGGACAATGACCAGGGGATTGAATACGGCAAGTTATCTCCGAATGCGTCCTTGGTGCTGAGAAATGTTTGGCTTTTTTAGCGAACTGGTGCCCCGCAACCCACTGATGCGGTGTAATGGGTGTATACT
>SLFV01000509.1 GCA_007124075.1 Roseimaritima sp. | reverse complement strand
CTGGCCCGGCGTTACCGCCCCGGGGTCGCGCAGTGACGTGCTGACCCAGAGCGAAGATTTTTATCCTACTTTGCTGGACGGGCTGCGATTGGAACCCCAGCCTGATCAGATTTTTGATGGCGTTAGCATCATGCCCGTCCTAGAAGGCCAGCGGCAACAGCGCGAAACGGTCTTTCAGTACTTCCCACACGCGCCCGGCGTGCCGGATTGGTTGCCACCCAGCGTTTCGGTACACCGTCACGATGGCTGGAAGCTGATACGGCTGTTTCACGCCGGTCAGGACGAGGTGCATCGGTACCTGCTGTATGATCTCAATAACGATCTGGGAGAACAGACCAATCTGGCCGACCAGCAAGCGAACTTGGTCGCGGAACTGGACGACCTGATCGAGGGCTTTCTTCAAGAGACCAAGGCCGTCCGTCCCCTCCCCAATCCCGCCTTCAATCCAGCGGTGTATCGTCCTGAACTGGAAGGCGTGCAAACCAATCAAAAACGGGCGCGGGGGAGGTCCGCTGAGCAACAGCCAAGAAGCCAAAAAACCGGCGGCAACAAACCTGCATCAGCGGCATCCCGCGCTGGAACCTGTGTCTTTGCTGGCGGAGTTGCAGGGGTCCAAGCGCTGGCCGACGCTTCGCAATCGACCGCTTTCCGAGCCGCAGGCGGCGGCCTATACCTACACAACAACGGCTGGGCGGCGCTGACGCCAGCGCAGCAGCGCCAGGTGCTTGACGCTTTCGCCGGTCGTCCGATCGGAATTGAACTCGGATTCAATCCCAGCGCAGAGGCCTGGGCGAAACGTTATCAGAGCGGCTACGCGGCGATGGGAATCATCCCGGAGTTCATTACCGCAAACGCCTTCGATAAGAACAATCACCCAACCCCTGAACAATGGACGCATTACACGCAAGTGCTGCGAAAGCAGGGAGGCGTGCCAGAAAGCACCCTGATCCTGCCCACTTTTGAATACGCTAACTTCGCGCCCAACATTCCCAAAATCGTCGACACAAACGTCAGCCGAACGCCGGAATTTCAAGCCCTGATCCGGGCTGCCGGAGGAATCACGTTAGATAGTCCACCTGGGTATTTTTTTGGTCGCGAACAGAACTATCGCGACTGGATCGTCGATGCCATTGTATGGACGCAGAAGGCTGGCCTGCGTGTTGTCCTGATCGTTTCGCCCCATCGCTCAGGTGAACGGTTTGCGGAAGATACTGCGAAAATGATCGCCTACCTAAGCGATTGCAATGCCCTGCCTGACACCTTCGTCAGTGAGAACTACGAAGCCAAGCCAGCATCTGATTACCCAAATTTGGTCGGTCCCGAGACCCTGCCGTACACCGCGCTGGGTGTCGGTTTGCAACTGACCACCATTGCTAAGCCGATTTCACGATGGCGCCCCAGTGGGCATGCCCAACTACGCTCCGGCAATGGGATGCTGGTCATCACCTCCACGGGCAACGATCCCTTCATCGCCACCGATGGTCTGCCGTCAAATGCAAACGGCCCTTTCAGGGTAAGGCTACGTTTCAGCAGCACGGGGGATGGCAGCGGTGTGGTTTACTACACCACGCAGCCCGGCCAAGCGTTTCACAGAGACCGCACCGTCACTTTTCCGATCGATCACGATGGGAAATTTCATGATCACGAGATTTCCCTGCCGGTCAGTACCCTTTCCGCCCTGCGGCTTGACCCGGGAAATGCAAGCGGGACCATCACGATCGCGCAGTTTGAACTGGTTGACGCCAACGGAGTGGAAATCTCACTGCCAAAACTTGCGCCTTGAGACGACGCCCGCTCGAAAGCTGGCGTATGATGCCCCGTCGAGCCCTCAGTCGCGGACAATCACGCGCCCGTGGCGCGTGACAACGACCTCCGCCTTGTAACCGCAACACGGCCAGCAGAGCGTTGCAATGCGACGACCAAAGATGCCCGAACGCCATGTGATTTGAGGTGGTTCGCCGCAACAGGTGGCGGGCAGACAAAGGGTCGCTTGCGTCGTCGTGCAAGTGCAGGCGTCGTACAAGCAAATCGTGGTCGAAACCTTGGGCACCGGGACCGGACAGGGGCAGCAGACCGGTTGGCAACAACCGGCGGAAGCATGGTGACTGGCGTGAACGGAATTGACCAATGCGACCGAAGCGACAAAGGTGAGACCGAATGCGACGACGGACCGAGCGATTTTTCGAGTAGCAACCATCGTTCTTCCTCATGGGGGTTAAAATGGGTGGGACACAGGGTCTACAGAGAGTCTAGGCCGTCCCTGTGGGGTTTTCAAGTAGCCGGTGGGATTTTCGACGCGTTCACGTAGCGACCCTGCAGGCTGAGGTTTCGACCGCATCAGACATAATCAATGGTTCCCGTGCTATCGGCAAAGGAATCCGTTGGTACGCCCAAACGCTGCAGCATGGTCACGAAGAGGTTGGAAAGCGGCAGGTCTTCGCCTTTGGCCTCGTCTTGCCACGGTTCACGTTTCCCCAGCCACGGCCCCCCTTGAAAATTAAGCCCTGCGTGATTGAGGTATTGCCCGTGCCGGAACCCCAACTGTCTGCCCCCTGCCAGAACCAGCGGGTAATTACGTGACAGATGGAACGCGCTGGACGCAGAACCGAACAGCAAAAGCGTGTTGTCCAGCATGCTGCCGGTTCCAGCAGGTTCGGGCGTCGTGTGAAGTTTGCCAACGAAACGCCCGAATTCTTCGTTCAGGAAACGACAATAGGTACCAAACTTCTCCCAACCGTCAGGATGTTTTGTTTCGTGTGACAGTTGATGGGCCAGATTAAAGCCGACGGCACGTGCCAGGTGATCGCTACGTCCGACCCCGTTTTCGCGTCCGATTTGGTACGTTGCCACTCGCGTCGAATCGGTCTTGAATGCAAGGTAAATCAGTTCAAACATCGTCTGCAGATACTCGCGAGGTTCATCGGTGCTCAATTCTAAGTTCAAAGTATCGCCATCGATGTTGGGCAACGGGGCACCCAGCCACCGCTTTGCTTTTTCCACTTTGATTTCGGCTTGCCGAACCGAATCCAGGTACTCATCCAGACTCCGGCGGTCGGCGGTCGACAGCGATTGCCGCAGGCGCTGCGCGTCGTCCAGCAGTTCATCCAGCGAACTGCGTCGCAGTGCCAAGCGGCGTGCCGAATCACCATCACCCTTGACGAACAGTTGATCAAAGATCTGCTTAGGCCGGTGTTCAGCCGGAATGGGGCGTCCGTTGCGATCGAACGAAATCGTGTGCGCGCCGCGGGCAGTCCCCGTTCCCCCATCGGTCGACATGACTAACGACGCAATGCGGGTCTGATCGCCCACATGTTGGGCGTACATTTGGTCCAACGAGATCGCGTTTTCGTACTCTCGGTCACCTCCCCCGGTGGCGGCCGCAGTCAAAAATTGATCCGCGTTGTTGTGCCCATGAACGTTTCGCGAATGAGGGTGGGAAAACCCCGACAGCACGGTCAATTCGTTTCTGATTGGTTTAAGTGGCTGCATGCATTTGGTAAACGTGAACTCGCTGCCGCTACCGTGCGGAAACCAGGCCCAGTCCTGATAGGCGGGGTCGTCCGGCAAGGGCATTGGGACGCCGTCGGGAAAGTAGAAACAGCCCAGGCGTCTTGGGTTGGCCGGAGCCTCCGCCCCACGAGCCAACCGGCCTGAGAGCGATCCGAACAGCGGCAGCGCCAACGCGACGCCACTGCCACGCAGGAATCGGCGACGATCGATGGTGTTGATGTTCCAGGTCATGGACGTGGTTCCTTGATAGTGGGTAACGTTTTCGAACGAAGACGGATAAAGACAAGTTACGTCGATCGAAACAAGTCACTTTGCACGATCGCTTCGATCGCGGTTCTCAAACCATCGCCCTCGCGACGCACCTGAGTGGTAATCGCGTCGATTTCGGAGCGATCGGCAAATGCCAAGGGACGCCCGAGCGCGTAGGTTGCCAGTTTGGAGACGAGCGCCTGAATCAGTTGGTCCTGCCGGTGCTGCAAGAGAAATTGTTTCAATCCCTCCATACCGTCAAGCTTTTGGTGGTTCAACAGTTCGCTGCTGGCGTCGATCGGTTTGCCCCCCAGTTCGTCACGCCACTGACCTAAGGCGTCGTAGTTTTCAAAGGCGATCCCCCAGGGGTCGATCTTGCTGTGGCACGACCTGCACGCTGCGTGATTGCGATGATCTTCAATACGTTCCTTTAGCGTCATCTTCGCAACCTCGGGATCGGCCAAATCGATCTGCGGCACGGCGGGCGGTGGTGGCGGGGGTGGATCATCCAGGACGGACTGCAGCAGCCAAACGGCGCGCTTGAGCGGATGCGAATCGGGCCAATCGGAATTCATCGCCAATAGACCGGCCTGAGTTAGCAAGCCACCGCGGCGAAATCCTGTAGGAAGCGCAACGCGGCGGAAATGGTTACCGTATACGCCGGACAGGCCATAATGGCGGGCAAGCCGCTCGTTGACCATCACGTAATCACAGTGGACAAAGTCCAAAATGCTGGAGTTTTCCTGCAGTATCTGGGCGAACAAGGCGACCGGTTCCTGTTGCATGGCCTCCTTCAGGAGCGGATCGAACCTGGGGACGTGCTGCTTGAAGTTGAGAAACTCCAGCAACTGCATGTCAAGCCATTGGTGGACAAAATGCTTGGCAAAACGCTCGCCACGCGGGTCAGCAAGCATCCGCTGCACCTGCGCCGCCAACACATCGCAGTCAGTCAGGCGCCCGCTGCCAGCAATCGTCAACAATTCTTGGTCAGGGATGCTGCACCAAAGGAATAACGACAACCGATTCGCCAATGCGTATGCATCCAACCGTGCCGGATCGGTCGATTCATCATCAGGTTCCGCGGCAGGCGGGCTGGTGACGTACAAAAACTGAGGCGCTGCGAGTACGGTCGCCAAGACCTCCACCACAGCCTCTTCAAATCGGTCGCACTGCGGACGGATGCTGGCGAAACGTTCCAATTTACGCTCCAACTCCTCGTCACGGATCGGACGCCGCCAGGCCCGGGTCATGAACTCAGCAATGATTTCGCGAGCTTCCGCCGGTTCGTCGGTCCCGCGAGGACGCTCACCAAAGATCCTGCGATGTGATTCCGGTGGCCAACGGTCAAAAACTGGGGCGGCAACTTGGACAAAATCGATTCGGATATCCGACGGCGATGCCGAACTGTTGACCAGGCGAATGTATTCCGAAGGGCTAGGCGTGACGCCCATTGGCGACGTTTTTCTGACCGAATTGCGGGGATAGATTTCGCTAAGCTCGACGTCCCACTGAATCCACTGCGGCTGATCCGGGCCCTGCGTCACAGGCGTATCGTCTTGGCTGACTCGCAACAGCGCCCGGCCCTCGTTGCTGGCTTGCCACCCGAACATCAGTTGCAAACTGGGGAAGCGATCACCAGTCGTATCCGGTCGCGAAGCTTGCACCATTACCCGCATCGTGCCTTGATCGGGCAACTGATTGCCCAGTTCGATGATCAATCGCGAACTTAGACCATTTGGAAGAATCGCGACGCAGTCGTTTTCCTGGGGTGGCACAACAGGTTGATCGGAGGGTGCAAACGCGTATCGCGCCCCGGCGTACTGCCACTCCGCTTTTGCGGTCCGACCGCTCGACCGCTGCTTGTAATAGGCCGCACGGGGTGGAGCACGAAAGCTGAGTTCCAATTTTTCCAGTTCCGCAGCCAGTTTTTCCGGGTCATCCTTTAGCTCTTTCTTTCGTTGCTCGATCTGCTTGTCTTGCTTAGCCCACTCTCGCTGAGCGGCATCCCTCATGCCGATTCCCCAATATCGAGTCGGCGGTTGGTCTCCCTTGACCGTCGCACGATCAAGGGCGCTGCGAGCGATGCGGTGCAACGTTTCGAACTGCGTTACCGACAAACGCAATTGTTCGGCGCTGTTTTCGAAACCATCGTCGGAGTGGGCTTCCGGCGGCAGATCTTTCGCAAAATCCCACGGTAGCCCGAGCAGATCCTGCAAAGCGTAGTTGAATTCGTAACGCGTCATACGCCGGAAGCCCGAATGCCCTCCGGCTTGACGACGCACGATCGAAGCGGTTAGCAGTTCAGCGGAAAGCCAGTCGACCAGCCGTTCTCGTTGGTCGTCTTTTAAAACGCTGTCGCCAGGCGGAGGCATTTCGCCCTTGGCCACGACGGAAAAAATTTCCGACCACCAGTCGGCATCGGCCCCGTTCACGACGTCGGGGTCAAGCGTGTCGATTCGAATGTTACCTTCGGCGGTATCTGGTCCGTGACAGTGAACGCAGTGTTGTGCTAACAGCGGTTTGATCGTCGATTCAAAGCCAGCCAGGTTGGCTTGATGGGGTTCGGTCGAGGTGCGGTTGTTGGGATTCTCCGCAAGCGACGACGAAGCAGTGACCATGACCGCCCACGGCAGTAGGAAATGTACGGCTGTTCGAACAATGGAGGGCATCAGGCCAGGATCACAACAAGGAGGGGCGGACAAACATTTCTACACGGGAGCCTTGCGCCAGCACGACATGACTCCCGACGCGAAAGTCTTCTTTTCAGTATAACGCCACTTCGTGGCAGGCGCGGGATGCGTCATATCGTAGCTGATTGCGTGGAATCGGTTGGCAGTTGTCGACGACGCTTGTAAGCGGCACGGCGTTAGCTGCCGGCTTTGCATTCGTCCGGCCTGGTACAACGGGCCGTTGGCTAGCGCCATCCCGCGCATGTCACTTAGTAGGCAACCTTTAATCGCTCTAGCTGATCTTTGGTGATGGCCGGGGCGTTGCCGCGTTGTTTCCAACGATTCAGATTCCAGGCGGCGGGTCCGATCCAAGCTTTGAACACCTCTAGGTTTGTCTGGCGTTCCTGGTCGGTATCTCCCAAGTAAATGTACATATTGCCTGGTTTACCATCGGGGTGATTTTGTCCATCGTCCAAGCGACGCATGATCGCCCCCGTATCGGGCCAGCCGACGAAGTGCAACAAGTCCGCATAGGTATCCATCCTGGGGCCAAGATCCTGGTCAATGTACCGTTGCTTATCCTCCTGGAATTCGCCCAAGTAGGGGGCATCGCTATCATGACACTGGCTGCAGCGTGTTTCCCACAAAGGTCGAATATGCTTGCGATACGTGATTTCTTCAGCGTTGGCAGGCTGGCTGACGGAACAGATGCCACAGAGGATCGCTAGCAAAAGTGAAGTTGTTTTCATGTTCGTTTCCATTCCATTCCGGGTTCGAAGCGATTGTTTTCGGTGAAGAATCGACATTGTAATCCAAGCTAGTCATTCAGGCGGATCACTTGGGAAGCTTGTCCCCCAAGAATCGTAAATGCTGCAGCGACAATCGCAGCCACAACGCGCAAGCGAATCATCCGGGTACCGGGGCTCCGCATTTCGTCTATTCGTCTTTGCAAATAGCCCCAGATTATGTATTCAATTGGACGCATTGCAGGGGAATCGCCAGCCGATGTCTGTTCGTTTCCCAGCCGCTCGCGACCCAGCAAGGAAGCATCGTGTTCGCCAATATCTCCTTCGATAAGCCAGCCGTTAGTGACTTTTGGGAAGGTCATCGTTCGTTCCGAGGCTGCAAATCTATGGGAAGAAGAGAAGGTCTATTCGCCTTTTTCTCCGCAAAACCAGCATTGCCAGACACTGCTTTCGCGGAGCGAAACGCGACGACCAGGAATCCGCAGCCGGCAAGCGAAATGCGAAACTACGGCATTTTCAAACCATCTTTTGCGAGCAAACCGAATGGTTTGACCGTGGCGACGGTTGTTTGCTTTTTGCTGGTTTGGTTGGGGGCTTACGCGGCGGTCACGCAGGCGCAAACATTGCGATCACTCTCCCAAGGCTCACCGCTACTTCATCCTGAACAATCGTCGCCGACCCGTTCCCACTCGACTGCGGACCTCACCGGCTTTGCTCAGTACGCCGCCGTTCCCTGGTTGCGTGACGACGCTTCGTTGCGGGACCTCGTGTTTGTTGATGCCGATCGTGGCTGGGCGGTTGGAGATCGGGGAACGATTCTCCACACGCTCAACGGTGGCGATCACTGGGATTATCAGCAAAGTGGCACGCTTGCCCCCCTGTTCGCGGTCGATTTCGCGGATGCCTCCACCGGGGTTGTCGTCGGTGGTTATTACGAACCTGATACGCTGATCAGTCGCGGGGTTGCGTTACTGACGCGTGATGGTGGTGTCACCTGGAGGCGACTGGAAGTCGACCTGCCGTGCTTGCGCGACGTCCGCGTCCATTTGGATGGGACCATCGTCGTTGCGGGAGATTACTCACTGGTTCATGGTTCTGCGATTTTGGTCAGTTACAACGGTGGACGTTCGTGGAATGCAGTCGTGACCCAGCAGACCACCCGGATTCAACAGCTAGCAGGTGACGGAAAATCGGAGCTGCAAGTCATTGGCAGCGACGGCGTGGTGGAACGTTTCGATTCCGTCAAACAGCCTGCGAGTATGGTGTTGTCGGCTGCGGGATTGCGTGCGTTGAGTTTGTCCGCAACCAGCGCACGGCTGGCGACCGGCAATCAACTGACCATCAGTGTCGACCGTGGCAGGACTTGGTCACGCGAGGTCACAGTCCCTGGCAAAACGCAGTTCCATCATTGCGCCGTTTCGGCGGATACGCTGGGCAGCGACAACTCCGCAACGATTTGGCTGGCTGGGGTACCGGGCAATGAAGTGGTTCGGGTTCAGCCCGACGGCACCACAACGACAGGGGATACCCCGATTACAAGCCCCCTGCATGCAATCACGGCGCATGGCACCCAACGGGCATGGGCAGTGGGGGCATTTGGGACCATTCTTGCGTCGCGCGATGGCGGGCAGTCGTGGCGAATCCAACGCGGTGGTTCATTTCACGCTGCGGTCATGGTGATTGCGCAGTCGCCCGAAGACATCCCTTGGATGTTGGTTGGCAGAGAGTCCTTGGAGCGTGGTCGCCGCGTCGTGATCGGCGTGCCGGAGATGCCACCACCGGCCGATCCCTGCTTGCCCGACCCCTGGTCACACTTGCGTCAATTGGCTGCGGGTTTGGGCGCAGGCGAGGTGTTTTCATGGTCGCCCGACGGACTGGGGGACGCAAGCAAGCACTGCGCTGCACAGGCCGCGATCTCCGCCTACCAGCCCCGTGTGCTGGTGTTATCGGAGGGCATCGCCAGAAGTACGCGACGCGCATGGACCGACCAAGCGATTCGACATGAGGTTACAAGAGTTCTGGAGCCGACCGAACCGTCCTATTCGGAGTGGAATCTTAACGAACGTGCGCTGCTGCCCAATTCCGGCGTATTGCAATCGGATCTGCAGGCGGATGTGTTGGCGCTATGGCCGGGCATCCCCCAACGCTGGCCGCCCTCTTCGTTTCGTCGCACCCACGATGCCACGTTGCCGCTGGGAAAGCCGATTCAGGATTTGATGGACGGATTTGTCCGCAGTAACGGCCAGGAAACCCGGAAGATGGATCGCGGTTCCAGTCGTCGGTCACTGCAAATTTTGCAGGCCAGGGGGAGTGAGGACGCAATGATTGGGCGCATGATCGCAGACGGCGACCGTCAGGGGTCCTACGTCCAACGTTTGCGATTGGTGCTGCGGCAGACTCCCAGCGAAAACCGTGGTCGATTGGCCAGGAAAATTCTGCGTTCATGCCAGCATGCGGATCAGCCCCATTTGTATCGCCAGACACTGCAAGTAACAGCCGAATCGATGCCCCGCAGCAGCCTGGGCCGCTGGGCGTCATTTCAATTGACGGTGATTGAGCAAAGTGAACCATGGCGAAAGCTAACACAGGCCCGCCTGGACGCGAAACCGTCTGCCGCAATGATCCAACAGGCGGTCCGGCTATCGCCGTTCGACAGTGATTCGAAACCACAGACGTCTCGTCTCGCAGCGGTGGCCACCGGTGATGTTTCTCCCTTGCGTCCAGCGGTTACCGCGCAGCAGGCTGCAGCCAGTGCGGCCGAGTCATCAGGTTCGCTTACTCAATCATCCAAGGCAGCTACGGACTTGGTTTGGAACTTTGATCCTCGCATCGTGATTGCGGAGAAGAATCCAGCACGTCTTTCTCAGCCGGAGAAATTTCGGTCGCGAGGCGACGGTGTTTTAACGCAGGTTATCAGCAACCCGCATCTAAAAATCTGGAAACCTTTTTTTCAGTCCTCAGCGGAAAATACGCTTGCGATTGCACGGGTCACCCAACGACCCTTCTTGGACGGTCGGCTGGACGATGCCTGCTGGGAGACACCTCCTTGGCAAACACCTTCGGGGTACTCACTCCGCCTGGCCTATGACTCGCAGCATCTGTACTTTTCGGTCCAGGGCCCCAGTTTTCCATCAACCATTTCCGGCCCCGCCGAAGTGGGGCACAGATCCAGGGACGCCGATTTAACCAACGAGCATCGGTTCCTGTTGCGATTAGATACGACCGGTCATTTGGCCAGCGCGTTTTGTTTGGAAACGGACCGCTGGGGGCGAACGCGTGATAGCTGTGATGGCTTTACCGCATGGCACCCGACTTGGTACGTCGATGTCCATGAAGTCGACAATGTCTGGACACTGGAAGCCGCGATTCGCAGGGATGATTTGACGGAATTACCACCGGTTCAACAAAGCACTTGGAACGTTCAGGGCATGCTATTAAAACCCGGGCAGGAGGTTTATCCGGCGGTGATGCCAACGGCCGAAAACTGGCGGGCAGCACAGTTTCGGTAGCGATTTCATCACGCGTTTGACCTGCAACCTTCAAACGTAGGCTATGCTTTCTATGGACAACTTATTCGCAACGAGCGACGGTCTACTGGTCTTGCGAGGCACCGCATATGGTTGAACGCGCCGCAGCGTCGACAGATCCACCGGGAAAGCCGATCAGTGGGTTAGCGTTAACGATGTTACTGGTTGCTGCAATAACTGCGGTCAGCGCCTTTGCAACGTTGCTGACCGTGTGGGCGCGTTCACAGCAACCCGACGCGGAGCAGATTTTGAAATTTGCGGCGGTCGAGTATTCGGCGGGGCGTCCGGCGATCAGCGCGGGGCTGGCAAGGACGATTCAGTTTGATGGCACGGCTGGCTCGGATGACGCCGATGCCATGGAGGAGCTTCGGGCTCGACGCGACTTCTTTATCGGGGCGGGGACTGCGGCAAGTGCCGATCCCGACGATGATCTGGCTGCCTGGCGGTTAGCATTGGATCAAGCGATTCCCTACCTCCAGTCAGCGCAGAAACTTGGGTTTCCGCAGGGTTTCGAAGGCGAAGGGGGACGTTTGTTGGGAATCGCGTTATTTAGCCAGGGCGAGCATGGCGAAGCCGCAAAGTCCTTGGGCGCGGCGATCAAAATTGCGCCAGCGGAGCGATTACAGTTACAACCGCTCTTGATTGAAGCGCAACTACGGGCAGGCGAGGTCATCGGGAATGCGGCGGTCGAATCTGCCGAGCGTTGGCTGGAGTGGTTGCCCGCGGATTCACCGCTAATCGAGCAGGCAAAACTATTTCGCGGCCGGGGCCTCTTGAAGGACCGGCAATGGCCCGCAGCACGGCAACAATTTCGCCAGGTGATCGACGAAGGGAAAAAGCAGGATGTTGTCCTGGAGGCCACCCTTTGGGAGGTTGCCTCGCATATCGCCCAAGCCGAAGCGAGCGTTGAACGTTCCGACCAACGTGAACTCGATCAGCTAACACGGGAAACGCTAGAGGACTGCGTGTCCCAATTAACGGTACTGGAGCGTGAACTGCCTCCCGATCTCGTGGCTCAGGCGTCGCTGTGGGCGGTCAAGGCGCATCAACTACTGGGGCAAGTCGAAGAGGCGATTCTGGCGGCCACCAACGTTCGCCAACATCGTCCATTCAATGCGGAGGCCGCCGCCGGAGGATTGCTGGAAGCCGAATTGTTGGTGCAACAACGCCGTCCCGACGAAGTGCTGCAAGCAGTTCGATACCTTGTCCGTGAGATCGGTGACCCACGTTCTTTCGACGGGCGTCTGATGCGTCTGGAGGATTATCGTGGCCGCATTACCGAAGTTGCAAATCACTTAGCAGATCAAGCAAGCTTTGAGGTTGCGGTCGATTTGGTTCGCGGTCTTCCGCCGCTGCTGGCTTTGGACGATGCGTTGACGCTGGAAGGGAAGATTTTTTCCCAGTGGGCAGGCTCGCTTGCCAATCGTGACGGAGAGTCCGCAGGCAGCACGTCCGTGATCGGTCGCGAGCAATACCGAGCCGCCGGGGACGCCCACGCAGCGGCGGCAAAGTTGCGGTTCACGTCCAAAAGTTACGTTCCAACGCTGTGGGCTGCGATCGACGCCTACGAGCACGCTGGAGATTTGGAACGCACGCTGGAGCTGGTTGACCTCTATCTGAAGTACGAGGACCGCCGCATGTTACCGCGTGGGTTATTGACTAAGGGAAGAGTGCTTTTGTCGTTGGGGCAACCAGCCGCCGCGCTCGCTCCGCTGATGGACTGCGTCGTCGAATACCCTCGCGACGCCTTGCGGTATGAGGCACGTTTGCTTGCCGCGATGGGGCATTCGGAACAGCGACAGATCGACGCGGCCCGTGAATTGCTGGAAACGAATCTGTTTGACGGAACGCTGGAGCCTGAAAGCCCCGTCTGGCGAGACTCACTGTACTTTGCCGGCCAATTAACCTTTCACAACGCCTATCAAAATCACCTCCGTTTGATTGGTAAGCTACCCTCAACGACGAAGCCCGGCGACGTGCCTCATTCCAGCTTTCCCGCTAATCAAACCCAATTGGAGTTGGCTGTTCAGCGACTGGAGGAATTTGCGGAGCGGGAAGGGCGTCTGTTGTCCG